>NZ_CVTV01000007.1:0-263 GCF_900004865.1 Pseudomonas sp. 37 R 15
ACTGGCTGACACACTGCCATCGGGGGCAAGCCCCCTCCCACATGTTTATCCGCGTTTAGTCAGTGATAGAGCGCACGCCCGGCTTGGCGCGCTCATCCACCGTCAACTCGAACACATCCGGCCTGGCGTAGTGCTCCACTACGTCATAGTCATAGCGGCGGCCCGGCAAGGATGTCGCCCATCGGCCCGACGAGCATGGCTGAAATCCCAATCCCCCACACCCTGAAGATCAAATGTGGGAGGGGGCTTGCCCCCGATTACGG
>NZ_CVTV01000040.1:0-54791 GCF_900004865.1 Pseudomonas sp. 37 R 15
TCCATCAGGTCGCTGGACACCACGATCACGGCAATGCCCTGCGCCGCGAGGTTGTGGATGATCTGGTAGATCTCGGCCTTGGCGCCGATGTCGATGCCGCGCGTGGGCTCGTCCAGCAGCAGCACTTTCATCGGCATCGACAACCAGCGGCCGAGAATGGCCTTCTGTTGGTTGCCGCCGGACAGGTACATGATCTTCTGCGCCACGTTCGGGGTCTTGACCTTCATGGCCTTGATTTGCCCGTCGGCGTTGCCCTTTTCCCAGCCATCGCGCAACAGCCAGCCGAACGCCGAATGCGCGCCACGGGCACTGATGTTGATGTTTTCGGCGACGCTGGACAGCGGGATGATGCCCTCCTTCTTGCGGTCTTCCGGACACAGCAGCACGCCGGCCGCGATGGCATCGCGCGGTGAGCGTAATTGCAGCGGCTCACCGCACAACTCCAGGCTGCCGGCACTGGCGCGTTCCAGGCCGCTGAGCAGACGGAACAGTTCCGTGCGCCCTGCCCCCACCAAGCCGAACAGGCCGAGAATTTCGCCTTTGCGCACGTTGAAACTGATCGGTTCGCGCAGGCCGGGGCCGAGCAGGCCGTCAACCTTCAGGGCGACGTCGCCATGCTCGCGCGGGCGATAGTCGTAGATGTCCTGGATATCGCGCCCGACCATGCAGGTCACCAACTGATCGTGGCTCAGCGCGCTCATGTCCTCGAAGGTGCGCACGAAGCGGCCGTCCTTGAACACCGTCACCGCATTGCAGATACGGAACACTTCTTCCATGCGATGCGAGACGTAGAGCACCACTTTGCCCTCATCGCGCAGGCGCGTGATGATCGCCATCAAGCGGTCGATCTCCCGCGCCGAGAGGCTGCTGGTCGGTTCATCGAAGGCAATCACATGGGCGCCACGGGACAGCGCCTTGGCGATTTCCACCAATTGGCGCTGACCCAGGGACAGGCGCCCGAGCTTTTCCTCGGGATCGATTTCATCGGCCAGGCCCTTGAGGCACGCC
Source organism: Pseudomonas sp. 37 R 15 (assembly GCF_900004865.1). Taxonomy (NCBI): domain Bacteria; kingdom Pseudomonadati; phylum Pseudomonadota; class Gammaproteobacteria; order Pseudomonadales; family Pseudomonadaceae; genus Pseudomonas; species Pseudomonas sp. 37 R 15. Next base: position 1,009 of record NZ_CVTV01000040.1, read on the forward strand.
AGCGCCTGCTGGCGCAGCACGCCGCGGTTGACCACGCCAAAGCGCGACGGCAGATGCCCGAGGAACAGGTTTTCGGCGACGGTCATTTCCGGCACCAGGTGCAGCTCCTGATGGATCACCGCCACACCGCTGGCAATGCTGTCGGCGGCGTTCTTGAAGGCCATGGTCTGCTCGCCGATCTGCACCGTGCCGCTGCTGGGAATATAGGCGCCGCCGAGGATCTTCAGCAGCGTCGATTTACCCGCACCGTTCTCGCCCATCAGGGCGTGCACTTGCCCCGGGTGGGCGGTGAAGCTGATGCCATCGAGCGCCTTGACCCCAGGGAAGGTTTTGCCGATACCGTCAAAACGCAGGGCCGCAGCGGTCATTTCCACAGCCCGATCTTGGTCAGTTCTTCCTGGAAGTTGGCGCGGGTGATCAAGGTCACTTCGTCCATGGCGGTGTATTTGGCCGGTTCCTTGCCGGTGGTGACCCACTCGTACATTGCCAGCGCGGTGTTGTAGCCCTCGATATGCGGGCTTGGCAGCATCGAGCCGAAGAAGCCGCTGTCGGCTTTCTTCAATTCGCCGATGGCGTCGGTGCCATTGATGCCGATGCCGATCACGTTGGCGGCCTTGAAGCCGGCGCTTTCGGTAGCACGTACGCCGCCGAGCACGGTGTTGTCGTTCATGCCGCCGATGATCAGGTTTTTCGCGCCGCTGGGCAGCTTGACCAGGGCCGAGTTGGTGGCGTCCATGCTGCCGGGCACGTCGAGGGTTTTAAGCGCGGCGGTGAGGATGTGGTCCTTGGGAATGCCGGCTTCTTCCAGGGATTTGATCGAACCGTCGGTGCGTTTCTTGCCGGTGTCGAGTTCGTTGAAGGTGTTGATCACCGCGTAGGTGTCCTTCCAGTCCCACCCGCGTTTTTTCGCTTCGGCGGCCATGGCGGCGCCCTGCTTCTGGCCCACTTCAAACGCGGCCATGCCCAGGTACGGCACGTCTTCCATGAAGTTGCCCTTGGCGTCGACGAAGCGGTCGTCCACGGCCATCACTTTGAGGCCGTTGACCTTGGCCTTGGCGACGATGGCCGGGCCCAGGGACACATCCGGCGGGCAGATCACAAAGCCCTTGGCGCCGTTGGCGGCCAGGCTGTCGATGGCCGACAGGGTTTTCTCGCCATCCGGCACGGCGATCTTGATCACGGTGAAACCGTGCTCCTTGCCGGCTTTTTCGGCGAAGGCCCATTCGGTCTGGAACCAGGGTTCTTCGGCCTGCTTGACCAGGAAGCCGATCTTCACTTCTTCAGCGGATGCGAACCCACTGAACGCCAACGCAAGCGCCACAGCACCGAGTGTCTTCTTGAACATGGACCACCTCATTGTTGTTATTGGAAAACGGTTTAGTCGTGGTACATCACCGACCGCCCACCATCGATCATCAGGCAGGTGGCATTGATAAAGGGTGCCTCGTCGGTTGCCAGAAACAGCGCGCTCATCGCCACCTCGATGGGCTGCCCGATGCGTTTGGGCGGGTGCAGGTCGAACGCCCGCTGGCGCTCCGCGTGGGGGTCGGGGAACGCGTTCCAGTAGTCGACGTTGAGCTGGGTTTCGATATAGCCGGGGGCGATGGCGTTCACGCGGATGCCCTTGGGCGCGTATTCGATGCCAAGGGCGCGGGTGAGGCCGAGCAGGCCGTGCTTGGCGACAGGGTAGGGAAAGCAGCCGGGAATGATGTGGCTGGAATGGGTGGAAGCAATGTTGATGATGTTGCCGATGCCCTGCTCGATCATGTGCGGCAGCACCGCGCGGCAACCGTACCAGGCGCCGTCAAGGTCAATGGCGAAGCAGCGGCGCCAGTCCTCGTCGGTCATTTGCAGCGGGTCGCGAAACACATTGACCCCGGCGCAGTTGACCAGCACGTCCACGCGGCCGAAGCGCTCGATGGCCACATTGACCAGTGCCTGCCATTGCTCTGTGGAAGTGATATCCACGGCTTGCGCGACAATCTCGGCGCCGCGTGCGCGCCAATGGGCCGCGACTTGCTCGACCTTGTCGCCCTGGATGTCCGCGATCACCAACCGCGCCTGCTGCGCCTGGAAGCACGCCACGATCGCCTCGCTAATGCCTTGCGCAGCGCCGGTGATGATCACCACCTTGTGCTTGAGTCGCTCGCCGTAAGTCGGCTCGGGCACGGCGGGTAAGGACAACGGTTGTGCCTGCATCGCTTCACCTGTTTTATTTTTGGCAGTGAGTGCTGATGCAGGCGACTATAAACCCACAGATTGAAACATCTCAATATATAAATTTACATCCCATAATGTGAGCACACCTATAAAAAACCGGCCGCATCGGGCCGGTTCCGTGCGCCTGTCAGCCCTGGGCGAAATCCCTCAGCGCATTGCCTTCCATGCGGTAGCGCACCCACTCTTCCTGGGGCTGCGCGCCGATGGATTTGTAGAACGCAATCGCCGGCTCGTTCCAGTCCAGCACGCTCCACTCGAAGCGCCCGCAGCCGTTGTCGCAGGCGATCCTGGCCAGGTGGCGCAGCAACTTCTTGCCCGCCCCGCCGCCACGCTGTTCCGGGTTGATATACAGGTCCTCCAGATACAGGCAATTACTGCCCAGCCAGGTGGAATAACTGAAAAAGAACACCGCAAAGCCAATCGGTACGCCGTCGCGTGAACAGATCAGGCCGTGGGCGGTGGCGCCCTCGCTGAACAGACTGCGTTGGATATCCACCACGCTGGCGATCACTTCGTGCCGGGCTTTTTCATACTCGGCCAGTTCAGTGATGAAAGTCAGGATCTGCGCAGCATCGCTGGGTACGGCGGGGCGAATCTCGATGGTCATGGGCGCGCCTTGGGCAAGTTCAAAGCCCACATACTAAGACGCTTTCATGACTGATTGCAGCGCAATTTCCGAATGGCGGGTACACAAAATCTTACAAGCTGCGTAAGACCGTTCGTCGCCATCAAGGCACGAACAGCAAAGTGCGGCTGACCAATCAAGGGTAAGGACATTAATCATATGGAGACACCCTCATGAAAAATTCCAAATTTGCTGCCCTCGCCCTCACCGGCCTGATGTCTGCTGCGTCGTTGAGCGCGTTTGCCGCCACCTCGGCGACCGGCCCGACCGATCCAACGCCTGACGCCACCACCGAATCGCAGAAGTCCATGGGCACTGGTCTGGATACCAATGGCGGCGCGATCATCGACAACACCAACGCCGCCGATCCGCATACCCAGGGCCACGATACCCAGCGCCAGGCACCTGCTGCCGTCGGTAACGGCAAGATGGGCCCATCGGTCAATGAACCGAAGATCAATAAAGGCGACGATTCGAACCTGCCAGGCGCCCCGAAACAACCTGCACCTTGATGCCTGCCTGGCCCGCTCGACACCCGATCATTTCCCAGTGAAGAGGTACACATGAACGTTGACACAAACCTTGAACGAGAAGTCCTCACCCGCCTGCTGCACGCTCATCCGCAAGGCTTGGGCAAGGAGGTACTGGACAACTACCGTGGTGAAAAGGAAGTCGCCAGTGTCTTGGCCTTCCTGCAGGACCGCGGACTGATCAAGGATGGACATGTGACCACCGACGACGCCGGTGAATACTCGTTGAACCTGCCGATCAAGTTGACCGCGTCGGGTGTGGATGAAGCGCGCAAGCTTGAAGGTCAAGACGTGCAGTGATTCCATGTCTGGTCTGGCCCTGCGACCACCCAATGTGGGAGGGGGCTTGCCCTATCTCTATGTAGGAGCGAGCTTGCTCGCGAAAAACGTCAACGATAACGCGTGCGTCCTGAATGAACGCGGTGCCTGTGAGTTTTTCGCGAGCAAGCTCGCTCCTACATAGGGCCAGGGGCAAGCCCCCTGCCACATTCTGATGGGTGTCTATTCGGTGAACAGTGCGTCGACTTCGGCAGTGCCGGGGGACGTCGCCGGCCCCCAGCGCGTGACCGCCAGTGCTGCCGCTGCATTCGCTCGACGCGCTGCCTCGACGGGTTTCAAGGCGTTCGCCAGTCCGGCGATAAACACCCCAGCGTGCGCATCCCCCGCGCCATTGCTGTCCACCGCCTGCACTGTGAAACCCGGCACATGCCTGATGTCGCCCGCCTGCCCTACCCAGCATCCATTCGGCCCGTCGCGCACCACCAGCAGCGTCTCGGCTGGCAGGTGTCGGCCCAGTGCGGGCAATGCGGCGGCAATGTCCATGGCGCCGGTGAATGCCAAGGCCTCCGGGCCATTGCTGGTCCAGATATCGATACGCGGCAACAGTGCTTGCATCAAGGCCGAGTCCGGCGCCTTGACCAGCGGGCCCGGATCGAACATCACCACGACCTCGCGCGGCAGCGCCAGCAACCAGTCGATCAGCGCCTGCGCCTTGCCCTCAAGCAGCAGGCTGTAACCGCTGACATACACATAGTCATCGCTGCGCGGCGCTACCCGGGCCAAGTCTTCGGCACTCAGCTCGCCCTCGGCGCCGAGGTGGGAAATGAACGTGCGCTCGGTGGTGGCTTCGGTCAGGGATACACAGATACCGGTGTCCTGGCCGCTGCTGGCCGGCAGTGCCATTTCAATGCCTTCTGCCTGCATCGCAGCGCGGGCCAGGTCACCAAACCGGCCGCTGCCGTGACGGCCCAGGTAAACCACCGGCAAGCCGTTGCGCCGCGCGGCGGCCATGACGTTAAAGCCACCGCCGGCTTCGAAACTGGCAGACCTGGCCAACACGTCGCCGCCGGTGGCCGGCAAGGTATCGAGGGCCATGACCAGGTCGACGATGACCTGTCCGGTGTGCAGCAATCTAGACATTGGGACGCTCGACTAACGCGGGACGTCGATCGGCAGCGCCGCCCATTACTGCATATACGCCGCCGGCCACCAGGAAGGTGACGATCCAGCCGAGGCCGTTATGGCCGAGCCAGGAATCGGACAATGGCCCGGCAAACCAGATGTTTTCGGCGGTGGTGCCGAGGGTGGTGAAGCTGAAGCCCAGCACGATGGCCAGCGCCCAGGCGCCAAATGCGCGCCACTCCACACCGCCGCGATACCAGTAGGCACTGCTCGGGCTGACATCCAGCAAATCCGTAGGGCTGTAGTAGTGACGGTGGATCAGGTCGACCACGAAAATCCCCACCCAGGCGGTAATCGGCACCGCCAGCAACGAGATGAAGGTGATGAACGGACCGTAGAAACTGTCGGCGATCAGCATGAAGTAAATGGAGCCGGCAAAAATCGCCACGATATCGACGATCACCGCATGCACGCGCTTGACCTTCAAACCCAGGGTCAGGGTGGTAAGGCCGGCCGAATACACCGACAGGTTGTTCGACAGCAGCAGCCCGCCGAACGCGGTGATCAGGTACGGCACCGCCATCCAGGTCGGCAGCATGTCGCGGATCGCAATGATCGGGTCCGTGGCCGAGGCCAGGTCGTTGTTACCCACCGACAGCAGGCCACCGAGGGTGATCAGCAACACCAGCGGTATGCCCGCACCAAACGCGGCGGAGGCCACCAGGCGTACAGCCTTGACGCTGCGATGCTGGTAACGCGACATATCGGCACCGGCATTGGCCCAACCGATACCGGTACCGGCCGCCATGGTGCCGACGCCGATGATCATGGCGCTCAGCGGCGCCGGCGTGGCGTTGAACACTGCGCTCCAGTCGATGGTGGCGCAGAGGAAGCCGCCCACTAGAATATTCAGCGCGCCGAACACGTAGGTCGCCCACTTCTGGATCACCAGCAAGGTGGCATGGCCCAGACCGGAAACGGCCAAGGTCAGCAGCACGAAAACGGCGATGAAGATCAGGGTGAGCCACGGTGCGCTCTTCGCTTCTACCGGGGAACCGAACAGGATCGAGCACAGCGACAGCAACACAAAGGCCGCCGTGGTGGTGTTGACCGTTTCCCAGCCCAGGCGCGACATCAGCGACACCAGGGTCGGTCCGATATTGCCGCGCACGCCGAAGATGGCGCGGGACAAGGTCAGGCTGGGCGCGCGGCCACGGCGACCGGCGATGGAAATGATGCCCACCACCGCGAAGGAACCGGCAGCGCCCAGGATTGCGACGATGATCGCCTGCCAGATGGCCAGGCCGCGAAACGCAACCAGCGTGGCACCCAGCGGCAAGCCGAGGATGCTGATATTGGCCGCGAACCAGACCCAGAACAGTTGCAGCGGATGCCCGTTGCACTCGCCTTCCGGGACCGGCTCGATGCCGCGCGTTTCCAATTGCCCGGCGCCCTGGCCGGAAGAGGTGCTGCTCATGTGGATGCTCCTGGTGCCTGTATTGTTATGGTTGTGGCAAAGCGTCAATGGCCGAAAGCGGTGGTGCTTAGCGCAGTGCGAGCAGGCCTTGAACCAGCGCGTGCACGTCCAGGCTGTTGACCTGCTTGACCTGCTCGATCAACGGCTGGGGCCAGCACTGCATCCCCAGACAGGCCCCGAGCATGGCGCCGAGAATCGCGGCGATGGTGTCGGTGTCGCCCCCCAGGCTCGCGGCCAGGCACAGCGCTTCGAAAGCGTTCATGTCGCCCGACGCCACTTGCTGCGCCAGGGCGAACGACACCACCACCGACTCCTGGGAGGCGACGGAGGTACCAATCAGCTCATAGAGCAAGTCGGTGAACAGGGCGTTGTCGCCGCTGCCGACGCTCAGGGTGCGTGCCCAACTGATGCGGGTCGACATGCGTCCGCCGGCAACCCAGTGCCCGTGGTGTTCGGCCTGTTGCGCAACCTGAGTGCCGATGTTCAGCGCCTCACCCAGGTCCACGCCGTTGATACCGGCCGAGACCACCGCCGCGACCGCCGCCGCGCTGGCAATGCCCAGGCTGGTGTTATGGGTGACCTGGCACGCCTGGATCACCGCCCGGATAAACCGCGTCGGGTCGCTGACATCGGCAGCGATGCCCACCGGCGTGATGCGCATGGCCGCACCATTGGTAGTGCCGTAGCGCCCGGACTCTTCGGGCGTGTGCCCGGCGAGGATCATGTCGATTGCACGCTTGGTGGACGGCCCGAGCAGGTCCTGGGAACCCTTGGCACGCATTGTCGCCTCCCAGTCGATCAGGCGTTGGGCGAGTACGCCGGGGTCGATCGTGCCGCGACCTTCCACGAGCAACTCACCGACCAGGATCGCCTGTTCGGTGTCATCGGTGATGGAACCGGCGGGCATGTTCGGCGCGATGGGTTGGTCGGGGCCGGCATCTTCCAGGGCGGTGATGGCGCCGAAGCGCTGCCGGACTTGCTCACGGCTCAGGGATTGGGTGGGCATGCCCAGCGCATCGCCCAGGGCCAGGCCATAAAAAGCGCCGAGCGCGCGGGTTTCAGCAGTCATTTGGACGTCCCAAATTGCAGGTGCAAACGAAAATGCACGGGGTCGAGCAAGCTTTCAACATGCTCCATGAAACGCTCGCGACGGTCATAGGTGGTGCGCGAGGCCTTGAGAAATACCGTGCCGGCCGCACGGCCGAGTAACTGAGCGTCGTCATCGCTCAGGGCCTCGGCGCCGATCCATTGGTCGCCCGTGGCGCCCACGTAGCCGTAGGCCGCCAGGGTGATGGTCAGGGAATGGTCGATCAGGCCGATGCGGGGCAGGCTTTCCAGGTCACCGGTGGCCGGCATCAGCGAGCGCTCCAGCGACACCGCCGTACCGTCGGCGGTGCGGCGCAGGCGGTCGAGGGCGATAAACTGCTCGCTGCCGAAACGGCTGAACAGGTCCGTGCGTGTCACCGCTTCGAAGCGCAGCACTTCGGTACTGACTTGCGCGCCGGTGTCCGCCAGGGCCTGGGCCCAGCCATGACGCTGGTCGAGCCCCATGCCGTCAAATGTGACGATGGAGCCCACACCGCTTTGGGTGGCGATATAGTTACGCCGCTTGAGCTCAGCCAGCGCTTCGCGCAGCGTGCCACGACTGACCGCAAACTCTTCGGCCAGTTGATGCTCACCCGGCAACAGGAAACCGTCGGCCATCACCCCACCCTCGATACGGCGGATGAGCTCGTCGACGACGCGTTTTTTCTTATCAAATCGAACATGTCTAATCATGTACAAATTGATAACCGAAAGGCGCGGTCTCCAGCAAGCGATTATTTCAGAACACTAAAAAAACCGGCCTCAGGGCTCCAGGCCAATGGGGAAAAACTCCCCGTTGCTCCAGACGCCAAGCCAGTTCTGACCGTTGATCGGACGGCTCACCGCCAGCTCGACCAATTGGTAAAACGCGTTGCGATGCACCAGGGCTTCAAGGTTGCTGCGCACCCGCAGATAAGGCGCCGGTTCCTCGGTGAGCGGATCGATCACCACCCGCAACGGGTGCTCAGGGCCCGCCTCGATCGATTCGTCGACGTTGGTGGTAAAACGCAGCACCTGGCGCTCGACCTGCCCTTGCACCTCAAGCGTGACGGCGACAAAGGGCGCGTCATCGACAGTGATGCCGACCTTTTCCACCGGAGTGACCAGGAAATAATCATCGCCATCGCGGCGAATGATGTTGGAGAACAACTTGACCATGGGTTTGCGCCCGATAGGCGTGCCCTGGTAGAACCAGGTGCCGTCACGGGCGATGCGCATGTCGATATTGCCGCAGAAATCCGGGTTCCACAGATGCACCGGCGCCGGCCCTTTGCCTTTGGGCAGTTGTGCCAACAGATCATTGGCCTTGGCGGTATCGGTCATGGGGGTCTCCTCAACTTACTGATTGCTCATGCCGAGCAAGCCTCGGGCGTACTGGGCCAGGGGCCGGGCAATCAGATCTTGTGGCGTGTTGTCGTGGAACGTCAGTAAACCGCCACGACTGCGAATGCGTGCAGTATCAATCAAATACTGGGTGCTGGTCTCGATCAACATGATCTGGATTACGCCGCTGTCCAGGCCAAGGCGGTCCAGGGCTTGCTGGTCGGTCCACTCGTCGGCATTGCCGATACGGTCATCGGCTGCCGCAAAACGGCAATACAGCAAGTAATGAGCCCCCGCCGCGCGTGCTTCGGCCATGGCCTGTTCGAGGCCTTCGGGCTGACGGGCGCGACGCACCATGGGGAAATATTCGACAAAGCCGTTGAAGGCTTCCTCGGCCACCACGTTGGGGCGCGGATACGCGCTGCCTGGCGGCACGAAAGCGCCCTGGGCGATAAAGATAAAGGAGTCGGGCTGCACACGGATTGAAGCGGTGCGGCGCGTATCACTGTGGTCGAGCAAGCCGGCATCGCTCATCTGATAGCGGGTGCCTTCGGCCATATCGCTGACGGTCATGCAACCACCGAGTGCTAACGACGCCAGCAACAAAACCAGACTACGCATCCTATTCCTCCAGAAGCCGGTGACGGAAAACCGGCGAATGGACGTGAGATGCAGGTTCTGGGCCAGGGGAGCAGCTTCAGGCGTTAGGCGTTAGGCTTCAAGCTTCAAGCTTGAAGCTTGCAGCTTCTAACTGCCCTCAACCGCCAATGATCTTCATCACCGTCGCGCCGCCCGAGAAGGCCACTTCCTGCTTGTCGCCCAAGGCCTTCATCAGCAGCCCTTGCAACGCTGGCAGGGCCTGGTGGCGTGGCTTGTCCAGCAGGTCGCCGACGTAGTGACGATTGCTCGAAGACAGGCAACCATGCAGCCACCCCGTGGACGACAGCCGCAACCGCGAACAGGTGCGGCAGAATGGCACGCTCTCATTGGCGATCACGCCAAAGAAACCCTTGCCCGGCACCTCGTAGCGCACGGCCGTCGCATCGACGGGCGCATTGGCTTGCAGGTATTCATGCTGTTCGCCGATCAGGCTGAGCAACTGCTGCAGGCTGACGAATTGCTGCAGGAAGGCATTGGAGTCTTTCGCCAAGTGGCCCATGCGCATCAATTCGATAAAGCGCAGTTCGTAGCCCCGCTCCAGGCAGTAATCGAGCAACGGCATCACCTGGTCCAGGTTCTGGCCGCGCAAGGGCACCATATTGACCTTGATCTTGATCCCGGCCGCACGGGCCTGGTCCATGCCTTCGAGCACGGTGGCCAGGTCACCACCGCGGGCGATGCTGCGGAAGGCGTCGGCATCCAGGGTGTCGAGGGACACGTTGATGCGCCGGATACCCGCATCCACCAGCAGCGGCAGCTTGCGCGCCAGCAACTGGCCGTTGGTGGTCAGGCTGATATCGCTGAGCCCCATCTGCCCCACGGCGCCCATGAAGGCTTCCAGCTTGGGACTCACCAGCGGCTCACCACCGGTAATCCGCAGGCGATCGATGCCGGCCGCTTCGATCAGGTAAGCCACGCCTCGCGCCATGGCCTGGGCCGAGAGTTCGTCCTGGGCAGCCACCAGCCGCTTGCCGTTGGGCACGCAATAGGTACAGGCATAATTGCAGGCTGAGGTCAGGCTGATCCGCAAATTGCGAAATCGCCTGCCTTGACGATCAACGATCATGAACCACTCCGGCAGAGGATGAATCGGGGCGCGCTAAAAGCTGACTGATAAATCAGCTTTTAGCAAGAGTCCTTGCCTGAGTATATTCCTGGGGTACTGCGCGTGGCAGTAAATCATCAGGTGGACGGCGATTCCATGGACGGTGGCTCGGCACTGTGCTTGCGCTTGTTGCCCATGCGCACGCCAATATCCATCAGGAACTGGAAGAACCCTTCCTGGTCTTCCAGCACATTGCTCCAGAACGGCGAGTGGTACAGCGCCACGGCGCCATGCACCAGGGCCCAGGCGGCGCAGTAGTGAAAGTAGGGAGGCACGTCCTCGAGCTTGCCTTCACTGATACGGCCCTTGATCAGCAAGGTCAGGCGCTCGAAGTTGGAGGCGCGGATCTTGTGCAGTTCCTCGACCATTTCCGGCACTTGGTGGCCCTTGACGACCTTTTCCTCAAGGCGGTCAAACAGGCGGTAGCGCTGCGGATCGCGCATGCGGAACTCGAAATAGGCCCGGGACAGGGCCTCTTTGTCCTTGTCGACATCGGCTGAATGCAGCAGCTCGTTCAAGTCACGCTCGTAGTCGAGCATCAGACGCAGGTAAATCTCGGCCTTGGACTTGAAGTGCTTGTAGATCGTGCCTTTGCCGATGCCCACGGCATCCGCGATCATCTCGACGGTGACGCTGTCTTCGCCTTGTTCAAGGAACAACTTGAGTGCGGTGTCGAGAATTTCCTGCTCACGGCGGCGAAACTCACGGACCTTACGGGGTTCTTTATGCATGAGGAAGAGGTCTGCAAAGGTCGGAATAGGAAGGGTTGCGCAGGCCACGGATACGTGGCGATACGATTTACCCGATGCGAGGGATTATCCCGACTGAACGGTCGTTGGGCAACGCCTATGTGAACCCGTTATGCACTTTACTTTCAGTACGCCAACGATTTGCACGATATCAGTCAGAAACAATACGCGATATTCAGACCTGAGCATCCGCTCAATGAGAACTCAAGAGAAGCGCACGTATTCCAAATCTGTTTAAAAATCGATCAATCGAGACTGGACTGAATCCGAGAGTGATCAATACTTCAAGTGTCGACGCGACATCTCCCCCAAGTGAAGCGTCGACCTGGGTACCGACGGACTGCGTACCCTTGTTTTACTCCTAATGGTCTTAGCCCGGATTCACCCCCCCAGAACCCGGGTTTTTTTTGCCTGCGATTTTCTCCTGTAGGAGCGAGCTTGCTCGCGAAGAACTCATAGACACCGCGTTCATCCAGGATGCACGCGTTATCGTTGACGTTTTTCGCGAGCAAGCTCGCTCCTACAGTGCAAGGCAAGCCGCTTTGATGGGCGACAGCGCTACGTCGCAGAAGTAGTAGCGCCGGCCACATGGGCCAATGGAAACAGACGCTTGAAGTTCTCGGTCGTCTGCTCGGCGAAGCGCTCGTAGGACTCACCGCGCAGCATCGCCAGATAATCCGCCACGTCACGCACATATTCCGGCAGGTTCGGCTTGCCCCGGTGGGGGATCGGCGCCAGGTACGGCGAATCGGTTTCCACCAGCAGCCGGTCGGCAGGCACCTGTCGGGCCACATCACGCAACGCGTCGGCATTGCGGAAGGTAACGATACCCGACAAGGAAATATAGAACCCCAGGTCCAGGGCCGCCTTGGCCATCGCCCAGTCTTCTGTAAAGCAATGCAGCACACCGGCCTGCGGCAGCGCGGCTTCGCGCAAGAGCGCCAGGGTATCGGCGCGAGCCCCACGGGTGTGGACGATCACCGGTTTGCCGGTGTGTTGCGCAGCGTGCAGGTGCAGGCGGAACGAGGCCTGCTGCAGGTCGGCGGCTTCGGGTTCGTAGTGGTAATCCAGGCCGGTCTCGCCAATGGCGACGACGCGCGGGTGGTCGAGTTCGGCCAACAGCCAGTCCAGGGCCGGTGCTTCGCCGGGTTTGAGGTCCAGCGGGTGGATACCCACTGAACAATCCACATCGGCGTAGCGATCAGCCAGGGCTTTGACGTCGGCGGCGTTTTCGGCACTGACGCCGATGCACAGGAAGTGCCCGACCCCGCGCTGGCGCGCAGCATCAAGGGCGGCGTCCAGGGAGCCGTTGTGCTGGGCGAGGTCAAGACGGTCGAGATGGCAATGGGAATCTACGAGCATGGGCAATGACAACTTGAGTAGTGTCTGGCCGACGATACACCCGTCGGCCAAGAAAATTAACGCCGGCCGAGCAAACCGACCCATTGGACCAGCAGTGCTTCAAGCAACAGCACGCGGTTGAGGTTGGCCTTGCCGAGCACTTTCTGGCGCTGGGCGAGGATCCAGTCCTGAATACTCAGCACCTTGTCCTGCGCACTTTTCTGCGCAAGGTACTGCACCACCTTGCGCATGTCCGGCAAACCCAGGCCGTTTTCGTCCTGGGTCAACTGGTAGCGCAGGATCAGACTGGACCAATCGCAGAACCAGTCGAACAGCAGCAACAGGGGGATGTCCTTCCACGCACTTTCGGCCAATTGCGTGGCGGACAGTTCCTGTTTGATCAGCTTCTTCACACCGTCTACGACCAGTGCACGTTGCTCTCGCACGCCTTGGGCGTGCAGCTTCACCGCAGCCAGGGGGGAGCCCGCGGCCAGGGTCAGCAATTCGATTCGTTCTTGCTCAGCGCAATCCGGCAGCGCCTGCGCCAGCCATTGCAGGCTCATGGCCTCGCTCGGCAAAGGGCACGCCTGCTGCACGCAACGGCTGCGAATGGTCGGCAACAACCGGCTGGATTGATGGCTCACCAGCAACAGCACGGTGTCGCCGGACGGCTCTTCCAGACTCTTGAGCAACGCGTTGGCGGCGTTGATGTTCATGGCCTCCACCGGCTCGATCAGCACCACCTTGCGCCCGCCCATCTGCGCGGTTTGCACCACGAAGCTGACGAGGTCACGCACCTGGTCGACCTTGATCGCTTTGTCCGCTTCCTCAGGTTCCAGCACATAGTTATCGGGGTGGCTGCCGGCCTTCAATAGCAGGCAGGACTTGCATTCACCGCAGGCGTGCAGGTCAACGGGGCGCTGGCACAACAGGCTGGCCATCAAGCGCTCGGCCAGCGCACGCTTGCCGATCCCTGTCGGGCCGTGCAGCAAATAGGCGTGGGCGTGTTGCGCACGACCGGCCAATTGCTGCCAGAGACCATCCTGCCACGGGTAGGCTTCAGCCACGGGCGCGCTCCAGCAAGGTGGGCAGCAGCGCATCGAGGGCTTGCTGCACCTGAGCCAGCGGTTGCGCTGCGTCAAGCAAGTGATACCGTGCAGGCTCCGCCCTGGCACGCTCGAGGAACGCCGTGCGCACGGCGTCGAAAAATGCCCGACCTTCCAGCTCGAAACGATCCAGGCGACCGCGCGCGCTGGCGCGGGCCATGCCCACCTCCACCGGCAGGTCGAACAGCAGGGTCAGGTCGGGGCGCAGGTCTGCCTGTACGAACGTTTCCAGGGCAGCGATACGCTCCAGGCACAACCCTCGACCACCGCCCTGATAGGCGTAGGTGGAGTCGGTGAAACGGTCGCAGATCACCACGGCACCGCGGGCCAGAGCCGGTCGGATCACCTCGGCCAGATGCTGGGCACGGGCGGCGAACACCAGCAGCAGCTCGGTGTCCGCATTCATCGGCTCCTCACCCGGCGTCAGCAATACCTCACGGATGCGCTCGGCCAGCGGCGTACCGCCGGGCTCACGGGTCAACACCACTTCGATGCCTGCGGCGCGCAGGCGCTCGGCCAGGTAATCGCGGTTGGTGCTTTTGCCGGCGCCTTCCGGGCCTTCGAGGGTCATAAACAAGCCAGTCACAGGCAGTCCTTAGTCAGAATCATTGCGGGCTTTGCGCGGCGCTGGTGTCCGGCGCGGGCTCTACCGGTACGTCAACGGGCGGCACCGTGTCTTCCAGCGGCTTGACCTGCGGTGCCGGGCTGGAACGGTAATCGGCGCGGCGCTTGAGTTGAAACTCGCGTACGGCGGCATTATGCGCATCCAGGTCATCCGAGAAAACATGGCTGCCGTCGCCACGGGCGACGAAATACAGGCTGCTGCCCGGCACCGGGTTCAGCGCGGCATGAATCGCCTCGCGGCCCACCATGGCGATGGGTGTCGGCGGCAGGCCGGCGATCATGTAAGTGTTGTAAGGGTTGGCCTCCTTGAGGTGGGCACGGGTCAATTTGCCGTTGTAGCGCTCACCCAGGCCATAGATCACCGTGGGGTCGGTCTGCAACATCATGCCCAGCTTCAGGCGACGCACGAACACACCGGCAATCTGGCCACGCTCTTCGGGCACACCGGTCTCCTTTTCCACCAGGGAGGCCATGATCAGCGCTTGATAAGGTTCGGTGTAAGGCGCATCAGCGGCGCGCCTGCTCCATTCCTGGGCCAGCACATCGTCCAGACGGTTGTAGGCTTTCTTCAGGAATTCGACGTCCGTCATGCCACGCACGAAACGGTAGGTGTCGGGAAAGAAGCGTCCTTCAGGGAATACGCCAGGATGGCCGAGCTTATCCATCACTTCGCTGTCACTGAGGCCCGCGAGGGTCTGCACGATCTTTTCGTGCTTGGCCAGCGCCGAGCGTACCTGGCGAAAGTTCCACCCCTCCACCAGGGTCAGGCTGTACTGCACCACTTCCCCGCGCTGCCACAGGCCGATCAGGCCTTCGGCGGTGAGACCCGGGGTCATGCGGTATTCGCCGCTGTGCAGCGGCTGGCCCTCAAGGTTCAAGCGCCAGTAAAGACGCAGCCAGAATGCACCGTCGAGCACGCCATCGGCTTCCAGACGATTGAAGGTGCCGGTGGGCGTCGCCCCTGCCGGTACATCGAGCAATTGCTCCTGGGTCAGATGCAACGGCTGTTTCAAGGCAGCGTTGTATTTCCAGGCGCACAAGCCCGACAGCAAAGCCGCCGAGAACAGACCGATCAGCAGCAGTACAACCAGTTTTCGTATCACTCAAATATCCAATAGCGCGCGAACAATGCCCTGCAGTTTACGGGTGAGCGGCCCAACCGACCAGCGCATCCCAGCGCACTCGCGTACCGGCCAGATGCCATAAATGCTGTTGCACACGAAGACTTCGTCGGCCTGTTGCAACTGCTCCACGCTGATGTCGGCCACGGCCACCGGGACGCTCAGCGCTTGCGCCTGGGCCAGGATCTCGGCGCGCATCACTCCGGCAATGCCACAACGCTTCAGATCAGCGGTAAGTAACACGCCGTTGCGTACCAGAAACAGATTGCTGAACACGCCTTCGATGACACGCCCGGACATATCCAGCATCAAGCCTTCGGCATGCTCGGCATCCTGCCATTCGGCGCGGGCGATTACCTGCTCAAGGCGGTTCAGGTGTTTGAGCCCGGCCAGCAGCGGTTGTTCGGCCAAGCGGGTGGCGCACGGAAACAGGCGGATGCCGTCGGTCCCGTGGGTTTCGGGATAAGTGGCGGGCGGACCGCCCTGCAAGATACGGCGTACAGCGGCATCGGGATTGATGCCGTAACCCCGCTGGCTATCGCCACGGGTCAGGATCAACTTGAGCACGCCATCGCCAAGGGCTGCGGCATAGGCCAGCACTTCGCTGCGGACCAGAGCGTGATCCACCCCCAATGCGAAGCGCCTGCAGCCCTCATCGAGGCGCTGCAGGTGACGGTCAAGCAGCACCGGCTGCCCGGCCTTGACCGCGATGGTTTCAAACACACCATCACCATACGCCAGGCCGCGATCTTTCAGGGGCACGCTGTCCGCTGGCTGACCGTCGACCCAGCTGTGCATTACTCGGCGAACCGGCGGAACACCAGCGAGCCGTTGGTGCCACCAAACCCGAACGAGTTGGAGATCACCACGTCGATCGGCATCGGTTGCGCTTCGTGAGGCACGAAGTTCAGGTCGCAGCCTTCGTCCGGCTCATCAAGGTTGATGGTCGGCGGAGCGACCTGGTCCTTGATGGCCATCACACTGAAGATCGCCTCGACCGCACCCGCCGCGCCCAACAGATGGCCGGTCATGGATTTGGTGGAGCTGACCGCCAGCTTATAGGCGTGCTCGCCGAACACCGACTTGATGGCTTCGGCTTCCGCCAGGTCGCCGGTAGGCGTCGAAGTGCCATGAGCATTGATGTACTGCACCTGGTCGGCATTGACCTTCGCATCGCGCAGGGCATTGGTGATGCAGCGTGCGGCACCGGCACCGTCGGACGGTGGCGAGGTCATGTGGTAGGCGTCGCCGCTCATGCCAAAACCGATCAGCTCGGCATAGATGGTCGCACCGCGTGCCTTGGCATGCTCCAACTCTTCCAGTACCAGGGCACCGGCACCGTCGGACAGCACAAAACCGTCACGGCCCTTGTCCCACGGACGGCTGGCACGGGTCGGCTCATCGTTGCGGGTCGACAGCGCTCGAGATGCGCCGAAGCCGCCCATGCCCAGGCCGCAGGCGGCCATCTCGGCGCCACCGGCAATCATCACGTCAGCTTCATCGTAGGCGATGTTGCGCGCCGCCATGCCGATGCAGTGAGTGCCCGTGGTGCACGCCGTTGCGATGGCGTAGTTAGGCCCCTGTGCCCCCAAATGGATGGACAGGAAACCGGAAATCATATTGATGATCGAGCCCGGCACGAAGAACGGTGAAATTCGACGGGGGCCGGAATCGTGCAACGTGCGGCTGGTTTCTTCGATATTGGTCAGCCCGCCAATCCCCGAACCCATGGCCACGCCGATGCGCTCACGGTTGGCGTCGGTGACTTCCAGGCCGGCGTTACGCACTGCCTGAAAACCGGCTGCCAGGCCGTATTGAATGAACAGGTCGAGCTTGCGCGATTCCTTGAGCGAGAGGTATTGCTCGACATTGAAACCCTTTACCGAGCCGCCAAAACGGGTGGAATAGGCAGAAAGGTCCGTGTGTTCGATCAGACCGATACCACTGTGGCCAGCCAGAATGCCCTGCCAACTGCTTGGCACATCCGTGCCCAGTGGCGACAACATACCCATACCGGTGACTACGACGCGTCTACGCGACACAGCACTCTCCTTTTTCTAATGACGACACTTTGCTTCGCAGCGTACTTTTCGTCACCGCTGAAAGAAAAAACCGCACGCCGTTACAGCAGTGCGGTTTTTCCCTGACAGCAGGCGACGACTACAAACTATTACGCCTGGTGGCTAGTAACGTAGTCGATGGCAGCTTGAACAGTAGTGATTTTTTCAGCTTCTTCGTCCGGGATTTCGGTCTCGAATTCCTCTTCCAGAGCCATCACCAGCTCAACGGTGTCAAGGGAATCGGCACCCAGGTCTTCTACGAAGGAAGCAGTGTTGACCACTTCTTCTTCCTTAACGCCCAGTTGCTCGGCGACGATTTTCTTGACGCGCTCTTCGATGGTGCTCATACCTTGTTTAACTCCTAATGGACAAATTCAGGCAGCTGGCCAGTGGGTAAGTGTATAGAAAGCCATTTCGGTTTTTCAACCGAAAGCTTCACCCTGTACCCGCCCTGCCACCTGCCTATAAATTAAGTTGCAGCTTTATAACGGATTTTAGACAGCTCGTATGACATATTTTTGAAGCGATCCGTCACAATTTAACTCATGTACATCCCGCCGTTCACCGGGATTGTAGCCCCAGTTACGTATGCCGCACCGTCGGATGCCAGAAAAGTGACCACATTCGCGATCTCTTGAGCCTGGCCCAGACGGCCCAGCGGAATCTGCGTCAGCAAGGCTTCACGCTGTGCTTCGGGCAGTTCGCGGGTCATATCGGTGTCGATGAACCCTGGAGCCACCGAGTTTACCGTAATCGACCGCGAGCCGACTTCACGCGCCAGTGCACGGCTGAAACCTTCCAGACCGGCCTTGGCCGAGGCATAGTTTACTTGGCCGGCGTTGCCCATGGCACCCACTACAGAGCCAATATTGATAATTCGGCCCCAGCGCGCCTTGGTCATGCCGCGCAAAACGCCCTTGGACAGGCGGAACAGACTGTTCAGGTTGGTATCGACCACGTCGTACCATTCGTCGTCTTTCATGCGCATCATCAGGTTATCGCGGGTGATACCGGCATTGTTCACCAGAATCGCCGGCGCACCGAACTGAGCGGTGATCTCGGCCAGCACGGCCGCCACGGACTCGTCACTGGTCACGTTCAGCTCAAGGCCGGTGCCCTGCACGCCGTTTTCCTTGAGGGTTGCGGCGATACGCTCGGCACCCGAGGCGGACGTGGCGGTGCCGATCACAACGGCGCCTTGACGGCCCAGCTCCAGGGCGATGGCCTGGCCGATGCCACGGCTTGCGCCGGTAACCAGTGCAACTTTACCTTGCAGACTCATGCAGGCTTCTCCTAATTTCGGGGATCAGGCCAGCGCCGCACGAGCGGCAGCGAAGGCATCCGGGGTATTGAGATTGGCAGTCGATACGCCGTCGGCGCAGCGTTTGTTCAGGCCGGCCAGGACTTTGCCCGGACCGCACTCGACCAGTTCGGTGGCGCCATTGGCAGCCAGGGCCTGCACCGACTCAACCCAGCGAACCGGCTTGTAGAGTTGCTCCAGCAGGTCGCGCTTGAGGGTGTCCAGGTCAGGGGCCACCGCCGCGCTGACGTTCTGCACCAGCGGGATCTGCGGCGCCTGCCAGTTGATGGCGGCGATGGACTCGGCAAAACGCTCGGCCGCCGGACGCATCAGCTCGCAGTGTGACGGCACGCTGACCGGCAACGGCAGCGCACGCTTGGCACCACGGGCCTTGCAGCCTTCGATGGCGCGCTCGACCGCTGCCTTGGCACCCGCGATGACCACTTGGCCAGGGGAGTTGAAATTCACGGCACTGACCACCTCGCCCTGCGCCGCTTCGGCGCAGGCTTCGATCACCACCGCATCGTCCAGGCCCAGGATCGCGGCCATGCCGCCCTGCCCGGCCGGAACGGCCTCCTGCATCAATTGACCGCGACGCTCGACCAGCTTGACCGCTTCACCGAGGGTCAGGCTGCCCGCCGCAACCAGGGCGCTGTATTCGCCCAGGCTGTGACCGGCGACGAATGCCGGGCGCGCGCCGCCTTCGGCCAGCCACAAGCGCCACAGCGCGATCGAAGCCGTCAGAATGGCCGGCTGGGTCTTGTCGGTTTGATTGAGTTGCTCTTCCGGCCCCTGCTGGGTCAGTGCCCACAGGTCATAACCCAGGGCGTCGGACGCTTCCTTGAAAGTGTCCAGGACCTGCGGGTATTGCGCGCCCAGCTCGGCCAACATGCCGAGGGACTGCGAACCCTGCCCTGGAAAGACGAATGCGAGGGATGTAGACATGTAACAAGCCCCTAATGATCTGGTCGTCAAAAATGGTCGCTGCCGATCTTGAGGTGAAACCAAGACGGGAGCGCACGAAACTGACAGATTGGATGGTCAATTGAACTGGCCGGTCACATTTAAGCACTCCCGGGCCGATTCGCCTAAGGCAACAAGTCCTCAAGACGGCCGCGCAGGCGCTGCGGCAGGTTGTCCTGAATCTCGATCACGGCCCGCGCAATCGCGCTCTGAAAGCCCTCGACACCTGCCGAGCCATGGCTTTTCACCACTACGCCCTGCAACCCCAGAAAACTCGCGCCGTTATGCCGCGCCGGCGCCAGGTCGGCCTGCAGCCGGCGCATCAACGGCAACGCCAGGGCGCCGACCATGCGCGACGCCAGGTTCTGCTTGAACAAGGCTTCGATACGCGTGGCAATCATGGTTGCCAAGCCCTCGCTGGACTTGAGCAGGATGTTGCCGACAAACCCGTCACACACCACCACGTCGGCTTCGCCACGGTACAAGCCGTCACCTTCGACAAAACCGACGTAGTTCAAACCCCGCGCGCCTTGCAGCAAGGTGGCGGCCAGCTTGACCTGCTGATTGCCCTTGATGTCCTCGGTGCCGATATTCAGCAGGGCCACTCTTGGCCGGACTACGCCCAACGCTTCGGCGGCCACCGAACCCATCACGGCGAACTGCAACAGATGCTCGGCACTGCAATCGACGTTCGCTCCCAGGTCCAGCAACTGACAATAGCCCTTCTGCGTGGGAATCGCCGCCACCATCGCCGGCCGATCGATGCCCGGCAGGGTCTTGAGCACATGCCGCGACAGGGCCATCAGCGCGCCGGTATTGCCGGCACTGACACAAGCGTGCACCTTGCCGTCGCGCAGCAGCTCCAGGGCCACGCGCATGGACGAGTCGGGCTTGCCGCGCAGCGCGGCTGCCGGTTTTTCGTCCATGGTGATGGTTTCGCTGGCCGGCGTAACCGTCAGGCGCGCGCGATCCACCGCCGGATGGCTGGCAATCAGTTCTTCAATAAGGGTAGGTTGACCGACAAGGGTCAGGTGCAGCGAGGGCGTAGCAGACAGGCTGGCAATGCAGGCCTGAACAATGCTGCGGGGACCGAAGTCCCCGCCCATTGCGTCAATCGCGATGACTTGAGCAGACAAGTGATTACTCGTCAGCGCCCTTGTCGATCACTTTACGGCCACGGTATACGCCTTCTGGCGATACGTGGTGACGCAGGTGAACTTCACCGGTGGTCTTTTCCACGGACAGGGTGCTAGCCTCGAGAGCGTCGTGCGAACGGCGCATGTCACGGGCGGAGCGGGATTTTTTGTTCTGCTGAACAGCCATAATTGATTAACTCCTAAACGTTTGGGTCACGCTTTAACTGCGCCAATACACTGAACGGGTTGGACCGCGTTACCTCGTCCTCGCTCGGTTCGGGCTCGTCATCGAGGCCCGCCGGCTGCTGGCATTCTTCCGGATGATGAGCAGGCACAATGGGCAAGGCGAGCAAAAGCTCCTCCTCGATCAGTGCATGCAGATCCAAAGGATCTTCGCCCAGTTCCAGCACGTCATAACCTTTCGGCAACGACTGGGTATTCGCACCCTCCTTCACCACGGCATAACTGCACTCGCTGTGGATCGGCAGGGTGACCAGCTCAAGACAACGCTGGCAAACCATTTTGACTTCGGTGTCGATAATGCTGTGGATCACCACAGATTTACGTTCATCTCGTTCAAAAATGAATTTGGCCTGCACCGTACCGACAGTGTCGGAAAGCGGGTCGCAGAGTCTCTCCAAATCGGCCAGCGGCAATTCACCTTGAAGGGAAGTGCCACGATCAGCCAATTTGCGCGGGTCAACGTGAGGTGGAATCGGGTCATTCAACATAGGCGCAGCATTATAGGGATGCACCCGGCCATGTCAAAGGAAATTCAGCCCTGTGCGTCAGCCGGTCACGCCGCTAGAATCTGCGGCTGTCTTGAGGAGACGTCTATGCTGCCTTTATTACTCGCGTCCAGCTCGGTTTATCGTCGTCAATTACTGAGCCGCCTGCACCTGCCGTTCATCTGCAGCTCGCCGGATATCGATGAAAGCCATCGTGACAACGAATCCGCCGTGGAACTGGTCAAGCGCCTGGCCGAGCAGAAAGCGCGCGCCTTGGCGCTCAGTCATCCAGGTCATCTGATCATCGGCTCAGACCAGGTCGCCGCACTGCAAGGCCGCATTATCGGCAAGCCTCACACCTTCGAGAACGCACGAGAACAGCTATTGGCCGCCAGCGGCAAGCGCGTGAGCTTCCTTACCGGGCTGGCACTGCTCAACAGTGAAACGGGGCGCTGCCAGGTCGACTGCGTACCGTTCACCGTGCAGATGCGTGAACTGGATGCCGAACGCGTCGAGCGCTACCTGCGGATCGAACAGCCTTATGATTGCGCGGGCAGCTTCAAGGCCGAAGGGCTGGGCGTCAGCCTGTTCCAGAGCACCGAAGGGCCTGATGCGACAAGCCTTGTTGGCCTGCCGCTGATCCGACTGGTGGATATGCTACTGACCGAAGGCGTACAAATTCCTTAAGTACACATCGACCCAATGTGGGAGGGGGCTTGCCCCCGATAGCGGTGGATCAGCCAGCTTATCTATAGCTGACACACCGTCATCGGGAGCAAGCCCCCTCCCACATTCGGCCACGCTGGCACCGAGCTTCTTGGAAAACCGGTCAAACGGCGATTCCTCGACCGTGAAATCCACCAGCGCCTGCTCGCCCGACCATTTACGGATCGAGCAACCGCATGACTGTGCGAGGAGCTTCAAGGCCGAGGGACTGGGTGCCACCCGCTTGATAGGACTGCCACTGATTCTACTGGTGGATATGCTACTGACCGAAGGCGTACAAATTCCTTAAGTACACATCGACCCAATGTGGGAGGGGGCTTGCCCCCGATAGCGGTGGATCAGCCAGCTTATCTATAGCTGACACACCGTCATCGGGGGCAAGCCCCGTCCCACATTTTGATCTACAGCTGGCTTGATCTATCAGCGCAATGTCGGGCCTTGGAAGCCCATGTACAACGCCAGCTTCTCGGCCACGCTGGCACCGAGCTTCTTGGAAAACCGGTCAAACGGCGATTCCTCAACCGTGAAATCCACCAGCTCCTTCTCGCCAACCACATCCCGCGCCACCGAACTGGCACTGCCCAGGCCGTCGATCAAGCCCAGCGGCAGCGCCTGCTCGCCCGACCAGACCAGCCCGGAGAACAGCTCCGGATGCTCCTTGTCCTTGAGCCGATCGCCACGCCCTTGCTTGACGCTGGCGATGAACTGGCGATGAGTCGTGTCGAGCACGCCCTGCCAGAACTGGGTCTCATCAGCCTTTTGCGGCTGGAACGGATCGAGGAAGGCCTTGTGCTCGCCCGAGGTGTAGGTGCGACGCTCCACACCCAGCTTCCCCATGGTGCCGACAAAACCGTAACCGGCTGCCGTCACGCCAATGGAGCCCACCAGGCTGGCCTTGTCAGCGTAAATCTGGTCGGCGGCACTGGCGATGTAATAAGCGCCCGAAGCCCCCAGGTCGGAGATCACCGCATAAAGCTTGGTGTCCGGATGCAGCGCGCGCAGGCGACGAATCTCGTCATACACATAGCCCGACTGCACAGGACTGCCGCCGGGGCTGTTGATACGCAGGACCACGCCCTTGACCTTGGGGTCTTCGAACGCCGCGCGCAGGCTGCTGACAATATTGTCGGCACTGGCGGGCTCCTTGTCGGCGATCACCCCGCGCACCTCGATCAAGGCGGTGTAGTGACTGCCCCGGGTGGCGCTTTTCTCCATGTCCATCAACGGGCTGAACAACGCCAGAATGAGCAGCAGGTAAGTGAAGGTCAGCAGCTTGAAGAAGATCCCCCAGCGTCGCGCGCGACGCTGCTCCTGGACGCTGGCCAGGAGGGTTTTCTCCAGCAGTTTCCAGCTCTTGTCATCAGCGTTTTGCGCTTTTTCGGGCGCTTTCCACTCGTCACTCATGCCATCAACCTCAGCAAAGACTTATCGGGCCCGGCTGAGCCAGGCCTGCAATTGAGAAAAATGATCGATCGTAATCCTGGGCTCGTATGGCTGCAGGGCGTCCGCAGACTGGGCGCCATAGCTGACTGCCACGCTGTCCATGCCTGCATTGCGCGCCATCATCAGGTCGAAGGACGCATCACCTACCATCAACGCCTGGCGCGGCGATACACCGCAATGCGCCAGGATCTGCTCCAGCATCAGAGGGTGAGGTTTACTGGCCGTTTCATCCGCCGCACGGGTGATATCGAAATAGTCTTCCCAGCCGTGCGCCTTGAGCACCCGATCCAGCCCGCGACGCGCCTTACCCGTGGCGACGGCCAGGTGATAACCCTCGGCACGAAACGCTTGCAGCGACTGCACCACACCTTCAAACAGCGGCGAAGGCTCGGCCTCCAGCGCAATGTAGTGATCGGCGTAATGCTCGCGGAAAGCGACCAGTTCAGTGTCGGATATCTGCGGATACAGCGTGCGAATCGCCTCAGGCAAGCCCAGGCCGATAATGCCCTTGACCGCCAGGTCGCTGCACAACTCGAAACCCGAGCGGGTCGACGCCATGTGCATCGACTCGACGATGCGGCCAATGGAATTGGCCAGGGTGCCGTCCCAGTCGAAAATCAGCAGCTTGTAATCACGGTGCGACACTCAAACGCTCCACGGTCTTGGCCCACATTTCATCGACCGGCGCCTGCAACTTCAGCTCGCCGCCATCGGGCAGCGGCACGGTCAACATGTAGGCGTGCAGGAACAGGCGTTTGCCGCCCAGGTCGCGAATCTCCCTGGAGAAATCCTCGTCACCATATTTGGTATCACCGGCGATGCAGTGACCGGCATGCAGGGTGTGCACGCGAATCTGGTGGGTACGCCCGGTCACCGGCTTGGCCTCGACCAGGGTGGCGAAGTCGCCGAAGCGGCGCAGCACCTTGAACAGGGTCAGGGCCTCTTTGCCCTCCTCGTCCACTTCCACCATGCGCTCACCGGAGCGCAGGTTGCTCTTCTGCAACGGCGCCCGCACGCTCTTGATCGAACTGGCCCAGTTACCGCGTACCAACGCCATGTAGCGCTTGTCCACGCCGTCGCCGCGCAGGGCAGTGTGCAGGTGGCGCAACATGCTGCGTTTCTTGGCGATCATCAACAGGCCGGAGGTGTCGCGGTCCAGGCGATGGACCAGCTCCAGCTCCTTGGCATCCGGGCGCAACTGCCGGAAGGCTTCGATCACGCCGAACGTCAGGCCGCTGCCGCCGTGAACGGCAATGCCGCAGGGTTTGTTGATCACGATGAGTTTGTTATCTTCGAACACGATCGACGCTTCCAGGCGCTGCAACAGGCCCTGGGCCAGCGGCACCGGCTCGTCGCGCTCAGGCACGCGAACCGGCGGCACACGGACGATATCGCCCGCCTGCAGCTTGTACTCGGGCTTGATCCGGCCCTTGTTCACCCGCACTTCACCTTTACGCAAGATGCGGTAGATCAAGGTCTTGGGCACGCCTTTGAGCCTGGCCAGGAGAAAATTATCGATGCGTTGGCCGGCATATTCCGGCGAGACCTCGAGCAGCTGGACGCTGGGGGTCTGGGGGGCGGTAGTCGTCATGCCGGCGATGATAACAATTTTTTATGGAATTGAAGCACTTAATCATTGCTGCTATAGTCGCGAACGCCGCCAAAAGCGGCCTGGACAGAGGACTTGCGGCAAACTGCCGGCCCTGACCATCGCAATTCATCAGGACGCGAGGCCGTCCTACGGGGCGTTCGCCACCCTGGAAGGCTTGAGATTGTAACAAGCGCAGGTGACATGAGGCCTGAAGCGAGTGCGGTACGCAGAGTGAATACTCGCGTGTTGCGCCGATATTTACGGCCAGTTCACAAAGTGCAGTCAGTCCCGAGCCAGACCATGGCGAATGCTTCGGAAACAACGCCTGTTAAGAGCTGAGTGAGAGCGCAGTCGCCCACACCTAGTCTTGTTTAGCCATGAGCGTGGACTCCCCTTTGGAGAACACGGTAAATGCCAACCCGCTGCGGATTCTGCGCGCGGCAGCACCCGAATTATCAGGGATACGTGTAGGGTGGAGATGCACAACCGTCGGACCGTGTAGCACTAGGCTTATATTTAGACGCTTCATCTCGTCCACAGTCGCCGGTTGATTCCTCCTCCTGACCTTAGCTTTTGTTGAAGTGGTGCCTTTGTCACCACCGCTAACAAGCAGGACGCGTCCGTCGCGATACCCGCCCAATTGGCAGGTTTTGCTGGACACTGGAGTGGCCAACCACTCTTGACGCACCTGACACCGACCGTGAGAAGTCGTGTGTGCCGAACGCCGTTTCCGGCAGCCCGGAAACCGACGGTACAACATGAAAAGAATGCTGATTAACGCAACTCAACCCGAAGAGTTGCGTGTTGCACTGGTAGATGGCCAACGCCTCTACGACCTGGATATCGAATCCGGTGCGCGCGAGCAAAAGAAGGCCAACATCTATAAAGGCCGTATTACTCGCATCGAACCAAGCCTTGAGGCTGCCTTTGTCGATTTCGGCTCCGAGCGCCACGGCTTCCTGCCCCTCAAGGAAATCTCCCGCGAATACTTCAAGAAGGCCCCCGAAGGCCGCGTGAACATCAAGGACGTCCTGAGCGAAGGCCAGGAAGTCATTGTCCAGGTCGAAAAAGAAGAACGTGGCAACAAGGGCGCCGCCCTGACCACCTTCATCAGCCTGGCTGGCCGTTACCTGGTGCTGATGCCGAACAACCCGCGTGCCGGCGGCATCTCCCGTCGCATCGAGGGCGAAGAGCGCAACGAACTGCGTGAAGCGCTGAACGGCCTGATCGCACCCGCCGACATGGGCCTGATCGTGCGCACTGCCGGCCTGGGCCGCAGCAGCGAAGAAATGCAGTGGGACCTCGACTACCTGCTGCAACTGTGGACCGCCATCAAAGAAGCTTCGCTGGATCGTTCCGCGCCGTTCCTGATCTACCAGGAAAGCAACGTGATCATCCGCGCCATCCGCGATTACCTGCGCCAGGACATCGGCGAAGTGCTGATCGACAGCGTTGAAGCCCAGGACGAAGCCCTGACCTTCATCCGCCAGGTGATGCCGCAGTACGCCAGCAAGATCAAGCTGTACGAAGACAGCGTTCCGCTGTTCAACCGTTTCCAGATCGAAAGCCAGATCGAGACCGCTTTCCAGCGCGTGGTCGAACTGCCTTCCGGCGGCTCCATCGTGATCGACCCGACCGAAGCCCTGGTGTCCATCGACATCAACTCGGCGCGCGCCACGAAGGGTAGCGACATCGAAGAGACCGCCCTGCAGACCAACCTGGAAGCGGCTGAAGAAATCGCCCGCCAGCTGCGCCTGCGTGATATCGGCGGCCTGATCGTGATCGACTTCATCGACATGACCCCGGCCAAGAACCAGCGCGCCGTGGAAGAGAAAGTCCGCGAATGCCTGGAAGCCGACCGCGCCCGCGTACAAGTGGGCCGTATCTCGCGCTTCGGCCTGCTGGAAATGTCCCGTCAGCGCCTGCGTCCATCCCTGGGCGAAAGCAGCGGCATCGTCTGCCCGCGTTGCAACGGCACCGGCATCATCCGTGACGTTGAGTCGCTGTCCCTGGCGATCCTGCGCCTGATCGAAGAAGAAGCCCTGAAAGACCGCACCGCCGAAGTTCGCGCACAAGTGCCGATTCCGGTTGCCGCGTTCCTGCTCAACGAAAAACGCAACTCGATCACCAAGATCGAACTGCGCACCCGTGCCCGTATCGTCATCCTGCCAAACGATCACCTCGAGACGCCGCACTTCGAAGTGCAACGCCTGCGCGATGACAGCCCGGAAGCCCACAGCGGCCAGTCCAGCTACGAAATCGCCGCTGCCGCCGCCGAAGTGGAAGAAGTCCAGCCGGCCGCCGCGACCCGCACCCTGGTTCGCCAGGAAGCCGCCGTGAAAACCGCCCCGGCCCGCGCCAATGCACCGGTACCGGCCGAAGCTGCTGCTCCGGTGGCCGCGCCGGCCGCCCTGCCTGAGCCAAGCCTGTTCAAGGGCCTGGTGAAGTCGCTGGTCAGCCTGTTCGCTACCAAGGAAGAGCCCGCTGCCCCGGTTGTGGTTGAAAAAACCGCCACCGAACGCCCGGCGCGTAACGAAGAGCGTCGCAACGGTCGTCAGCAGAGCCGCAACCGCAACGGTCGTCGGGACGAAGAGCGCAAGCCGCGCGAAGAACGTGCCCCGCGTGAAGAGCGCGCGCCACGTGAAGAGCGTGCACCTCGCGAAGCCCGTGAAGAAACCCCGACCGTAGCCCGTGAAGAACGCGCACCGCGCGAAGAACGTGCGCGTACTCCACGCGCCCCGCGTGAAGATCGCAAGCCGCGTGGCGAGCGTGAAGAGCGTGTACGTGAACTGCGCGAGCCGTTGGATGCGGCCCCTGCCGTCGCCGCTGCCGCTGCCGCAGCCACCGAAGAACGCCCGGCTCGCCAGCCGCGTGAAGAGCGCGCGCCACGTGAGGAACGTCAACCACGCGCTCCGCGTGAAGAGCGTCAACCACGTGCCGAACAGGCCGCCGCCGCCAGTGAAGAAGAAGTGCTGACCGGCGAAGAGCAACTGCAGGAAGATGGCCAGGACAACACCGAAGGCGATCGCCCACGCCGCCGCTCCCGTGGTCAGCGTCGTCGCAGCAACCGTCGTGAGCGTCAGCGTGATGCCAACGGCAACGTGATCGAAGGCTCGGAAGAAGCCGGCGAGAACGCAGAAGCGGCCAACCAAGAACCGACGGGCGCCGAACTGGCTGCCGGCCTGGCCGTGACCGCTGCCGTTGCCAGCTCGGTCATCAGCGCCCCTGCTGAAGCCCAGGCCCATGAGCAGGCTGAACGCGCTACCGCTGCTGTCGAAGAGACCGCTGCGCTAGAAGCGCCCGTTGCCGAGACGCCAGTGGTTGAAGCACCGGTGGTGGAAGCCACTACCCCAATCGAAACCCCAGTGGTTCCGGAAGTGGAAGTGGCACCGGTTCGCGACGCTCAACCCGTGACCGAAGTGGTTGCCGTTGAAGTCGCTCCGGTCGTCGAGCCTGAGCCAGTGGCTGACGCCGCTGTTGAAGCACCGGCTGTCGAAGAAGCTGCCCCGGCCGTGCGTGAAGTTCGCGAAGAACAGACCGCCTTCCAATGGCCTGCCGAACCTGCTGCTCCGGTTGAAGCGCCTGCTCCTGCCCCGGTGGTAGAAGAGGCGCCGGCTGCGGTTGCTGATGTCGAAGTGGTGGCCGAGCCGACCCCAGAGGTCGAGACTGCCCCCGTGGTTGAGCCCGCTCCAGTCGTTGAGCCCGCACCCGTGGTTGAAGCGCCGGTAGTGGCCGAAGTTGCTGCTCCGGTGGTTGAAGCTGCACCGGCAAGCGCACTGACTGAAAACGGCCGTGCACCGAACGACCCACGTGAAGTGCGTCGTCGCCGCAAGGAAGCCGAGGCTGCCGCTGCCGCTGCCGCGTCGGTAGAGCACAAGGCCCAGGAAGAAGAGCACGAGCCTAAACCCCTCGTCTGATTCCATCAGCCATTAAAAAGCCCCGCCTGAGTGATCAGGCGGGGCTTTTTATTGCAAAAATGTGGGAGGGGGCTTGCCGCCGATGGCGGTGTATCAGCCACAGATATGTTGACTGAACCACCGCTATCGGGGGGCAAGCCCCCTCCCACACTTTAATGCGCGCTGAAATTCAACCGTTGGGGCAGATCCACATCCCAGAGAACACCGGCGTCATCCAGCGGCACTTCACTCACCGACACGCGCGCGAACAGCAGCTTCGCGCCACGATCGCCTGTCAGCGCCATCAAATCTGCGCCCAACGCTCGGTCAAAGGCCACGGGATGTCCATGCTCGCCCGCATGCACCGGCACGCTGATGCAACCGGCTTGCAGCGCATTGATCACCCGTTCGATGCTAGTGGATCGAATGAACGGCATATCCCCCAATACCACCAGCCAACCGTCCGCCAAACTACTCGCGGCGACTGCGGCAGCAATGCTGTCGCCCATACCAGCCGACTGCAGCAGCAAGACTTTGCAGCCATGCGCCTGCGCCAGCCGAATCACCTCGGTACTGCCCGGCAGCGTGACCACCCAACGTTCCACCACACTGGCCGGCAAATTCACCAGGACCTGCTCGATCACCGGCCGCGTCACGCCGTCCAGCCCTACACAATCGGCGAGCAATTTATCCCGGTCGGCGCCCGCCTCAGCACGAAAGCGACTGCCCTGCCCCGCCGCCAGCACTATCGCCGTCACTGTCACTGGGCAACCGCCGCCAGCGGCTTTTTCTGCACAGGCGCCACGCCGTTCTTGATCGCGACAATTTCCGCCATCAGCGACAGCGCAATTTCCGCCGGTGTATGGCTGCCGATGTGCAAGCCGATGGGCCCATGCAAACGTGCAATCGCTTCTGCCGACAACCCCAACGCCGCCAGGTTTTCCCGTCGCTTCTGCGTGTTGACCCGCGAACCGAGGGCGCCAATATAGAACGCGCTGGAATTCAACGCCGTGAGCAACGCCATGTCATCCAGGCGCGGATCATGGGTGAGACAGACAATCGCCGTGCGTTCGTCGGTCTGGATATTCAGCACCGCTTCATCGGGCATGCCCGGCACGAAGCGACCGTGGTGTTCCTCCCAGCCATAGACAAACTCTTCACGCGGGTCGCAGATCAGCACTTCAAAGTCGAGCAGGCGCGCCATTTCCGCGACATAGCGCGACAGTTGTCCGGCGCCGATCAACAGCAGGCGCCAGCGCGGCCCATAGATGGCGCGCAGGCACTGGTCGTCAAAGGTCACCACATCGGTCTTGCTCGCGGCACTGAGGGTCACGTTGCCAGTGGCCAGGTCCAGCTCCCGCGCAACAATCTGATGATCCTCACAGCGCGCCAGCAATTGCGCGACCCACTCCCAGTCGTCCACCCGCTCTTCGGTCAGGCGCAGGGTGCCGCCGCAGGGCAGGCCAAAGCGCGCCGCCTCATCGCGGGTGACACCGTAGGTGACCAACTGCACGGGCGGGCCATCATCGGGCAAACGGCCATCCTGCAGGCGCGCGATCAAGTCATCCTCGATACAGCCGCCGGACACCGAGCCGATCACCACCCCGTCGCCGCGCAGGGCCAACATCGCCCCCGGTGGGCGCGGCGCGCTGCCCCAGGTCTGCACCACGCTGTACAACACCACGCGTTGCCCGGCGCGGCGCCATTCCAGCACGCTGCGCAAGACGTTCAGATCCACACTGTCCACAAAACCTCCCGCAAGCGTTTCAACCGGTTCATTTACTGTAAAACAAAAGCCACTGCCGTGACGTGCCAGAAACGCAAACGCCCCGAACCAGTCGGGGCGTTTGTGTGTTGCTGTCGGCGTTAGTTCACGCCATCTGCAGCTTACTTGACCACAGGTGCAGGGCCTTCGGCCACGCCCAGGTCGTCGATTTCGCGGGTTTCGGAGATACCGGTACCGCCGGATGCCAGTTCGCTTTGCAGCTTGTCGGTGTCCAGTTCCTTGACCCACTTGGCCACAACGATGGTGGCAACGGCGTTACCCACCAGGTTGGTCAGCGCGCGGGCTTCGGACATGAAGCGATCGATACCCAGGATCAGCGCCAGGCCGGCAACCGGCAGGTGGCCGACAGCCGACAGGGTCGCAGCCAGTACGATGAAACCACTGCCCGTCACACCCGCGGCACCTTTGGAGGACAGCAGCAGCACCAGCAGCAGGGTGATCTGGTGGGTGATGTCCATGTGGGTGTCGGTCGCCTGGGCGATGAACACGGCGGCCATGGTCAGGTAGATCGACGTACCGTCAAGGTTGAACGAGTAACCGGTCGGGATGACCAGGCCAACCACGGATTTCTTCGCGCCCAGACGCTCCATCTTGATCAGCATGCGCGGCAGTGCGGATTCCGAAGACGAAGTCCCCAGCACGATCAGCAGCTCTTCGCGGATATAGCGAATCAGCTTCAACACGCTGAAGCCGTGGGCGCGGCAGATGGCGCCCAGCACCACCACCACGAACAGGACGCAGGTGATGTAGAAGCAGATCATCAACTGGCCCAACTGCACCAGGGAACCTACGCCGTAGGCACCGATGGTGAACGCCATGGCGCCCAGGGCACCGATGGGCGCCAGCTTCATGATCATGTTGATGATGTTGAACATCACGTGGGCGAAACGATCGATGAAGTCCAGCACCGGCTTGCCGTAGGCACCCAGGCGGTGCAGGGCGAAACCGAAGATCACCGAGAACATCAGCACTTGCAGGATGTCGCCGTTGGCGAAGGCGCCGACGATGGTGTTGGGGATGACATTGAGGATAAAGCCGACGATGCTCTGGTCTTTACCGGCGGTCACGTAGGCAGCGACTTTGGAAGCGTCCAGGGTTGCCACGTCGATGTGCATGCCGGCACCCGGCTGCACGACGTTGACCACGATCAGGCCGATCAGCAACGCAATGGTGGAAACGACTTCGAAGTACAGCAGCGCGTAGCCACCGGTTTTACCGACCGATTTCATGCTTTGCATGCCAGCGATGCCGCTGACCACGGTGCAGAAGATGATCGGGGCGATGACCATTTTGATCAGCTTGATAAAGCCGTCACCCAGTGGCTTGAGGGCCACGCCGGTCTGCGGGTAGAAGTGACCGAGCAAAATACCGATAACGATTGCAACGATCACCTGGAAATACAGGGATTTGTAGATTGGCTGACGAGTCGTCATTGCAAAGTTCCTCAATCGCACCGTGTGGCAAATATCCGCCATTGCCCACGACACTTGAATTGCGAACCCTCCTGCACTGGAGGGATTTGTTGTTGGCGAGGACTGTAGGAACAATCCCGCGCTTTGATCCTTATCGCAAACGCCGTGCCACTTTGCTTAAACCCGGTGAAAGCCTCTGGACATCAGGGCTTCAGGCTCGCCAACGCCTGGCGGGCGTGTAACAAGGTGGCGGATTTCCGCCGACCAGCCCCGTCTCGTCCTACAATTTGGCGGATATCCGCCTTGTGACCCCTCCAGGTGATGGCTACCATCGGCCCTTCCATGGACGAGGCCCTGTCATGCGTGAACGCACCATCGCCAGCCACTTCGCCCGCGCGGCCCTGGGCGGCGCACGTCGGGCCGGTTTCGACTACTCGGGCCTGTTGCAGCAGGTGGGTATCACCCCCGAACAGCTGAGCGAACCGCGTGCGCGTATCGCTCCGGAGCAATTTACCCGGTTGCTGCAAATGCTCTGGCTGGCGCTGGATGATGAATACCTGGGTTTCGCCCAGGCGCCGAGCAAGCGCGGCACCTTCGCCATGATGTGTCATGCGCTGATTCATTGCCGCACGCTGGAGAAGGCGCTGGAACGCGGCCTGTTATTTTATAGCCTGTTCCCCCACGGCCCGCGCTGGCAGCTGACACGCGAAGGCGACAGCGCTCGCTTGAGCCTGGACGACTCGCCACTGTGGGACCCGGACCACTTTCTCAGTGAATGCCTGCTGGTGATCTGGCATCGTCTGGGCAGTTGGTTGATCGGCCAGCGTATTCGGCTGCATCAGGTCACCTTCAGTTATGCGATGCCGGCCCACGCCGGTGAATACGACCTGCTGTTTCCTTGCCCGCAGGTATTCGCCGCGCCCAACAGCAGCCTGGTGTTTCCCAGCCGATACCTGAACCTGCCGCTGCTGCAGGATGAACGCACCCTCAAGCACTTTCTACAGCGCTCCCCCGCCGACCTGTTGTCTCGACCCGATGAGGGCGACAGCCTGAGCAGCCAACTGCGCCGCTTGCTGAGCCGCGACCGCACGCCCTGGCCGGACCTGGAAGCGGTCGCCCAGCACTTGCATATCAGCCCGCAGACCCTGCGCCGGCATTTGCGTGAAGAAGGCAGCAGCTTTCAGGCATTGAAGGATGAGTTACGCCGCGATATCGCCATCTACCACTTGGGGCGAGCGGACTTGTCTTTGCAGGAAATTGCAGAACAGTTGGGGTTCTCGGAGCCGTCAGCGTTTCATCGGGCGTTCAAGAAGTGGACCGGGTTGACGCCGGGGGCGTATCGCGCGCAGGAGGGCTGAAGGCGGGTAGCCTGCCTGCCCCCTCACAAGGCGGGAAAGTGAATCCTGAACGCCGCGCCACCCAGCGCCGAATCACCCAGGGTCAACCGCGCGTGATAGCTTTCGATGATGTCCTTGACCACCGCCAACCCGATGCCCTGCCCCGGGTGCTGGCGATCAAGCCGTTCGCCGCGCTGCAGGATCCGTGCGCGCTGGTCCGGTGGCACACCGGGGCCATCGTCTTCGATGCACAGCTCACTGCCGTCCGGGTGTTCCACGAGGCTGATACGTACCTGCTTCACGCATAGGCGGTACGCGTTTTCCAGCAGGTTGCCGAGCATCTCGAGCAGGGCGCCTTTCTCGATGGGTACGTCGCACGCGTCCGGCAGGTCGAGGGACACGGTG
The DNA here is from genome assembly GCF_900004865.1 of Pseudomonas sp. 37 R 15. Classification (NCBI taxonomy): domain Bacteria; kingdom Pseudomonadati; phylum Pseudomonadota; class Gammaproteobacteria; order Pseudomonadales; family Pseudomonadaceae; genus Pseudomonas; species Pseudomonas sp. 37 R 15. The sequence goes on from NZ_CVTV01000040.1 coordinate 35,160, forward strand.
ACGCGCTTGTCCCGGTAAACCTTGTCCAACGTGTCGCACAGGCTTTGCAGCACCGGTTCCAGGCGTACCTGGTGGCGGACCAGGCCGCTCTTGCGCAGGCTGGCGCGCTGCAATTGATAGCCGATCTGCTGGCTCATGCGCTCGATCTGCGACTGCAGCACCCAGGCCTGGCTGCGTTCCTCGGGGCGCTGGGCCATGTCTTCGCTCACCCCCTGCAATACCGCCAGCGGGGTTTTCAGGCTATGGGCCAAGTCATCCAGGGAGTCGCGGTAGCGCGTGCGCTGCTCACGCTCGCTGTGCAGCAAACGGTTGAGGGAACCGGTGAGGCGCAGCAATTCCCGGGGGTGCTCTTCGCTGAGGCTTTCGCGGGTGCCGCCTTCGATCTGGTCCAGCTCCTGGCTCAGGCGCCGCAGGGCCTGCAGGCCCCAGGTCAGGCCGAGCCAGAGCAGCGTCAACAGCACCAGCAATGCCGCGCCGAACCCCAGGTAGAGATTCTCGCGCAGGCCTTCGAGGGTCAGTTGGTACTCGCGCACCGGTTGCAAGGCGACGATGCTGAAAGCCGCGCTCTTGCCGCCCAGCAGCCGGACCTCGACGTCATAGACGAAGAACTCCTGGCCGTTGGCCTCACGAATGCGCGCGAATTCGTTACCGCGCCCATCGTAGCGCGGCTTGTAATTGATGTTTTCTTCCTGGGTCGCCCGCGAACGCCACACCAGATGGCCTTCACGGTCGTAGATATAGCCGAGCAGGCGACTGTCGGTCAGGTTGAAACGCTCATCGGGCAACTGCGCCGGCATCAACAGCCGGTTATTTTCCACGCGGGCCGCCGAGATCAGGGTGGTGACATCCGACGCCAGGCGCTGCTCGATGGAATCCTGCAGCGCCAGGCTGAAGGCACCTTGCATGGCGGGCAACAAGCCCAGCATGAACAGCACCGCCAGGGTGGCGGCGGCCAGCATCAGGCGCACACGGAGCGAGCGAATCAACGGCAGCGCTCATTGAACAGGTAGCCCAGGCCACGCACGGTGTCGATCGGCTTGAACCCGGCCGGGCCTTCCAACTTGCGGCGCAGCCGGCCAACCAGCACTTCGATGACGTTGGGGTCGCGCTCGTCATCATCGGGATAGAGCTGCTCCATCAAACGGTCCTTGGCCACCACCTGTTGATGATGGCGCATCAGGTATTCAAGGATGCGGTACTCATAGGCGGTCAGCGCCAGCGGTTGTTCGTCCAGCGAGGCTTGCTTGCGATTGAGGTCCAGCAGCAGGGGCCCGGCGACGATGGTGGACTGGGTGAAACCGCTGGAGCGGCGCAGCAAGGCGTTCATCCGCGCCTCCAGCTCTTCGAACTGGAACGGTTTGACCACATAGTCGTCGGCACCGGCAGCCAGGCCTTCGACTTTGTCCTGCCAGTTGCCGCGGGCGGTCAGGATCAGGATCGGAAAGGTCTTGGCCTGGGTGCGCAGCTGCCGGATCAGGTCCAGGCCGCCCATGCCGGGCAGACCCAGGTCGATGATCGCCAGGTCATGGTTGAATTGGCCGGTCTGGTACAGGGCTTCCTCGGCATTGGCCACGGCTTCGACGACGTGGCCGCTGTCGGTCAGGCGGGTAAACAGGTGATGACGCAACAGCGCCTCATCTTCCACCACCAGCAATTTCATAAGGCTCTCCAAGGCAATTCAACAGTCCGAGCGAGGGATATCATAGCGGCCCTGCAGGTCTTGCGGGCGCAGTTTAATGCCATTGTATTGGCCTGACAGAGGCGCGTAACCGGTGCGGTAACCCGGCTGAGGCGCTGTGACCAGCGACTGGCCCCACGGTGCGGCCTGAACGCTCATCTCTTCGAAGCTGACACGATGGATCAGGTTGCCGTCTTTTTTGCTTTTCTCTCGGCCAAAAGCGGCAAACGTGCTATCGCTGGCTTGCACACCGGCGGTGGCACTGAGCATGGTCAACGCCAGCAGCAGTTTCTTGATCGCAGTCATGGTGGTTACCTCTTACGCGTTCAGGCTGTGGTGTCCACACTACGCAAGCGCCCCTGAACTCCCCCTGAACGGGCTCTGAACCCGGCCTGAACCGCAATGAGTCATGCACTACGGACTATGCACTGACGCGCCAACTCGGCAAAATGTCGCGCATGACGCCCCTACCCGCCTGCTGTACCCCACTCGATGCCCATTGGCCGCTGCCTGTTCCCTTGCCGGGCACAGTGTTTTTGAGCACGCGATTCGACCCGGCCTTATTGAACGCCAGCGACTTCCAACGCAGCGCCGTGCCGCCGCCGGCGAGCATCCAGCGCTCGGTGGCCAAGCGCCAGGCGGAATTCCTCGCCGGCCGCCTGTGCGCCCGCGAAGCGCTGCAGCGACTCGATAACCTCGACTGCGTCCCGGCCATTGGCGAAGACCGCGCGCCGATTTGGCCAGGGCATATCAGTGGCTCCATTACCCACAGCACCGGGCACGCCGCGGCGATCGTCGCGCACAAGGCGCAGTGGCGCGGCCTGGGAATGGACCTGGAGAACCTGTTGACGCTGGAACGGGCGGAACGCCTGGCGGGCGAGATTCTTACGCCCGATGAAGTGCAACGAATGGCCAGCCTGCCGCGCGAGCAGGCCGCCCTGCTGGTGACGCTGACGTTTTCGGTCAAGGAGAGTCTGTTCAAGGCGCTCTACCCGCTCGTGCAGCAGCGCTTTTATTTCGAGCATGCCGAGGTGGTGGAGTGGTCGCAGGCTGGGCAGGTGCGGCTGCGGTTGCTCACGGACCTGTCCAGTGAGTGGTGCCATGGCAAGGAATTGGAGGGGCAATTTGGGGTGGAGGGGGAGCAGTTGTTGAGTCTGGTGGCGGTTGGCGCCTGATAGAGTGCCATCGGGGGCAAGCCCCCTCCCACATTTGGACTGCATTCCCCTGTGGGAGGGGGCTTGCTCCCGATAGCGGTGTCAGGGTTTTCCCTGTTCTCTGGGCCAACTCAGGCTGAAACACGCCCCGCCCAGGTTGTTGCTCTTGCTGATCAACGCCCGGCCGCCATGCCAATAGATAATCCGCCGCACGATCGACAAGCCCAGGCCGTGCCCGCCCGAGGCGCGGGTGCGGCTGTCGTCCAGGCGCAGGAACGGGGTGAACACCCGTTCCCAGGCACTTTCCGGTACGCCGGGACCATCGTCTTCCACGTCGATACGGCACCGCACCTGCCCTACCTGATAACTGATCAGTACCTGGCCCCTGGCGTGGCGCATGGCATTACTGACCAGGTTCTGCAGCGCGCGATGCAGGTAGCGGGGTTCGGCATCGACCCAGGCGTCCGCCCGATGCGCCGGTGACGGACAAATCCCCCGGGTGACGCTGACCTGCGGGCGCAGTGGCGACAATTCGCCGATCACCTGGTCGAGCAACGCATCGAGGTCGACGCGCTGGAAGTCCAACGCCGGCGCGCCCTGCTCCAGGCGCGCGTAGGTGAGCATCTCATCGACCAGGCCATCGAGGTCCTGGATATCGCCGTCCATGCCCTCCAGGTATTTGCGCCGGGCCTCGGGGGTGGTGGCGTCGCCCAGCATCTCCAGGCCGAAGCGCAGGCGCGCCACCGGCGTGCGTAGCTCATGGGAGACGGCGCGTACCAGCTCACGCTGAATCGCCAGCAATTGCTGCAAGTGCTCGGCCATGCCGTTGAACGCCGCCGCCAACCGCCCCACCGAATCGACGCCTCGCGCCGGTACGCGAACCTCCAGGTTGCCCTTGGCGATACGCGTGGCCGCTGCCTCCAGCCCCTTGAGTCGGCGCTCGAGCTGGCGCACCAACAGGTAGACGATCAGACCGATCAGGGTCAGGCCGATCAACGTAATCAGGATCAACCATTGCGCCGGGTACGGGTTCATTTGATACAGCGGGCCGATCTCCAGCACCCACGGCGTGCCGACCATGCCGGCAAACACACGGATCGAATCACCGCCTTTGCCCAGGGCCATCACCGTATCGCCTTCGGCCACGCGACGGCGCTGGTCGTCGTCCATATCGGCCTGGTCGAGGGTCATCAGGTGCATCTCGAAACCAAAACCCTTGGCCTGCTTGAGGTCGGCCAAACGTTGCGGCTGCTCGGCCACCGGAAACCGCACCAGTTCGTCGGCCAGCAGGTAAATAGTAGCGCGGGCCAATTGCTCGCTGATCTGCTGCACTTCGCCGGTGAGCACCCATTGCTCCTGTTCACTGACCAGCCGCAATACCCGCGCAGCATGGGGCCCCGTCTGCTCCACCAGGACCTGGCCACGTTGCAGGCGCTTGCGCTGGCGCATGTCCAGTTGTGCGTCAGTGAAGGTGCGCAACTGCAGCGGAATGCCCAGCAATCGCTCCCACACGGCCAATGCGCGCTGGCGCTCGATGGCGCTCATGGGCTGCAGATTGTCGCCCATCAGCGCGAAAGTGCCATGGGCCAGGCGCTCGCGGTATTGGTCGCTGCGCACATCGTTGAGCAAGTGCAGGGCCAGCAAACCCAGCAGCGCGACCAGGATCAGCGCGGCGCACATGCCGCCGTAGATGCGCAGGAAGATCGAGTTCACAGTGGCATGTCGGCAGCAGCTTCGGGCACGAACAGGTAGCCTTTGCTGCGGATGGTCTTGATCAGGCGTGGGTGGATCGGGTCATCGCCGATCTTGGGGCGAATTCGTGAAATGCGCACATCAATCGAACGGTCCTGGCCGTCGTAACCGACGCCGCGCAGGGCGATGAAAATTTCTTCGCGCGAAAGAATGCGCCCGGCATTGGCCACCAACAGCCACAGCAGGTCGAACTCGGCACTGGTCAGTTCGATGCCACCTTGGTGCAGCCAGGCCTCGCGCAGGGCATTGTCCACCACCAGCGGGCCGAATTGCAGGCGCCGCTGGTGCTCCACCGCAACCGCTGGCGCCGGTTCGCTGCGCCGCAGCAGGGCCTGGATACGTGCCAGCAACAGGCGCGGACGCACGGGTTTGCACACGTAGTCATCGGCGCCCATGTCCAGGCCCTGCACCTGGTCCATGTCGTCGGTGCGCGCAGTGAGCATCAGGATGACGCCGTCATAGCGCTGGCGCACCTTGCGACAGATGCTCAGGCCGTCTTCGCCGGGCAGCATCAGGTCGAGGATCACCAGGTCAGGCTGCTCGGCGATAATGCGCGCCGCCGCCACGGCTCCGTCGTTCTCCACCGACACCCGCAGGCCGTTGCTCTCCAGGTATTCGCGGGTCAGCTCGGCCAAGCGTTGGTCATCCTCGACGATCAATATCTGCCAGGGATCCTGTGCCATGGGGTGTCCTCATTGTTATAGGAAATTCTTCTGGCCGATACGGTCCAGGCACAGCCTGTTTGTCATGTGTTGCAGGCATAACGAGGGTCGATTGTAGCCACGGGCCAACCCATAAGCACAAGCCGGGAAATCCATTCGGCCATGGCGTTTTTTTGTGATAGGGTTCGCGCCCTTCGAAAACCGCCACCTTGTTTTGGGCTCGAAACATTTAATGACAAACGGCGCAATCCAGTAGTAATGCGGCCTACACGCCCCTTCAACCTTTCTTACACATTTTACTCACAGTGTTATCCACAGGTTAGTGCGTTGCTAACACCCGTAAAACGCATTATCTTGTACCTCGGCACTTCAAGAGACCCTACATGTAGGGTTTTAGCGAAAAGCGTCCAACCACATAAGCGGCTCGAAATTCAAGCGTTTTATTGCTGGCGCAGCGTGGAACCAACCGATTTTCAGTAGACCAAACCGCTCACGCGGATGGCAGCTGTTTTTCATCCAAAGACATGGAAAACGGTACGGGTGTTGCAGGAAAGCCTGGCACTCGCAATCAAATATAGAACGTGGAGACAACCCCCCATGCAAACCGACACAACTCGCGAGAACCCGCAGGGCTCCGTGCCGCAGGCCGCCGATTCGACTATGGATCTGTCCGCCACCGCACCTGGCCAATTGCGCGTGATCAAGCGTAACGGCACTGTCGTTCCTTACACCGATGACAAAATCACCGTCGCCATCACCAAAGCGTTTCTTGCAGTTGAAGGCGGCACCGCTGCTGCTTCGTCGCGCATCCACGACACCGTTGCCCGCCTGACCGAACAGGTCACCGCGACCTTCAAGCGTCGCATGCCATCGGGCGGCACTATCCACATCGAAGAAATCCAGGACCAGGTCGAACTGGCCCTGATGCGTGCCGGCGAGCAGAAAGTTGCCCGTGACTACGTGATCTACCGCGATTCGCGCGCCAAGGAACGTGCCGTGCACGCGCCATCCGCCGAAGCCGTGCAAGCGCACCCGTCGATCCGCATCACCCTGGCCGATGGCAGCTTTGCGCCACTGGATCTGGGCCGCCTGAACACCATCATCACCGAGGCCTGCGAAGGCCTGGAAGAAGTCGACGGTGACCTGATCCAGCGCGAAACCCTGAAGAACCTGTACGACGGCGTGGCCCTGACCGACGTCAACACCGCCCTGGTGATGACCGCCCGTACCCTGGTTGAACGCGAGCCGAACTACTCGTTCGTCACCGCGCGCCTGCTGATGGACACCCTGCGCGCCGAAGGCCTGGGCTTCCTGGGCGTGGCCGACAGCGCCACCCACCACGAGATGGCCGACCTGTACGCCAAGGCCCTGCCTGCCTACATCGCCAAGGGTATCGAATTCGAATTGCTCAACCCGATCCTGGCCACCTTCGACCTGGAAAAACTCGGCAAGGCGATCAACCACGAGCGCGACCAGCAGTTCACCTACCTGGGCCTGCAAACCCTGTACGACCGTTACTTCATCCACAAGGACGGGATCCGCTTCGAACTGCCGCAAGTGTTCTTCATGCGCGTGGCCATGGGCCTGGCGATCGAAGAGAAGCACAAGGAAGACCGTGCGATCGAGTTCTACAACCTGTTGTCCTCCTTTGACTACATGTCGTCGACCCCGACCCTGTTCAACGCCGGCACCCTGCGTCCACAGTTGTCGAGCTGCTACCTGACCACCGTGCCGGATGACCTGTCGGGCATCTACCACGCGATCCACGACAACGCCATGTTGTCCAAATTCGCCGGCGGCCTGGGCAATGACTGGACGCCGGTGCGTGCACTGGGTTCGTACATCAAGGGCACCAATGGTAAATCCCAGGGCGTCGTGCCGTTCCTGAAAGTGGTGAACGACACCGCCGTTGCCGTGAACCAGGGTGGCAAGCGCAAAGGCGCTGTATGTGCCTACCTGGAAACCTGGCACATGGACATTGAAGAGTTCATCGAGCTGCGCAAGAACACCGGTGACGATCGTCGTCGTACCCACGACATGAACACCGCCAACTGGATCCCTGACCTGTTCATGAAGCGTGTCTTCGATGACGGCCAGTGGACGCTGTTCTCGCCGTCCGAAGTACCGGACCTGCACGACCTGACCGGCAAGGCCTTCGAAGAGCGCTACGAGTACTACGAAGCCCTGGCCCAGTACCCTGGCAAGATCAAGCTGTTCAAGACCATCCAGGCCAAAGACCTGTGGCGCAAAATGCTGTCGATGCTGTTCGAAACCGGCCACCCATGGCTGACCTTCAAGGACCCGTGCAACCTGCGCAGCCCGCAGCAGCACGTAGGCGTGGTCCACAGCTCGAACCTGTGCACCGAGATCACCTTGAACACCAACAAGGACGAGATCGCCGTCTGCAACCTGGGCTCGATCAACCTGCCGAACCACATCGTCAACGGCAAGCTGGACACCGCCAAGCTGGAACGCACTGTCAACACCGCCGTACGCATGCTCGATAACGTCATCGACATCAACTACTACTCGGTGCCACAGGCGCAGAACTCCAACTTCAAGCACCGTCCGGTCGGCCTGGGCATCATGGGCTTCCAGGACGCCTTGTACCTGCAGCACATTCCTTACGGTTCCGATGCTGCCGTCGAGTTCGCCGACAAGTCCATGGAAGCGGTCAGCTACTACGCGATCCAGGCTTCCTGCGACCTGGCCGACGAGCGCGGCGCCTACGAGACGTTCCAGGGTTCGCTGTGGTCCAAGGGCATCCTGCCGCTGGACTCCCAACAGATCCTGATCGAGCAGCGTGGCCAGAAGTACATCGACGTTGACCTGAACGAATCCCTGGACTGGGCGCCGGTACGCGCCCGTGTGCAGAAAGGCATTCGTAACTCCAACATCATGGCCATCGCACCGACCGCGACCATCGCCAACATCACCGGCGTGTCGCAGTCGATCGAACCGACCTACCAGAACCTGTATGTGAAATCGAACCTGTCGGGCGAATTCACCGTGATCAACCCTTACCTGGTCCGCGACCTGAAGGCCCGTGGCCTGTGGGACTCGGTCATGATCAACGACCTGAAGTACTACGACGGTTCCGTGCAACAGATCGAACGCATCCCGCAAGAACTCAAAGAGCTCTACGCGACAGCCTTCGAAGTGGATACCAAGTGGATCGTTGACGCTGCCAGCCGTCGTCAGAAGTGGATCGACCAGGCACAGTCGCTGAACCTCTACATTGCCGGCGCTTCGGGCAAGAAGCTGGACGTGACCTACCGCATGGCCTGGTACCGTGGCCTGAAAACCACTTACTACCTCCGTGCCCTGGCCGCGACCAGCACCGAGAAGTCGACCATCAACACCGGCAAGCTGAACGCTGTATCCAGCGGCAACCATGGTGATGATTCGGTACTCGCCGCGCCAGCCGGACCTGCGCCAGTGCCGAAGGCTTGTGCGATTGACGAGCCGGATTGTGAGGCTTGCCAGTAAGCTGACCCCACGCCTGGGTTTAACCGCCCAAGGCTGAAAAGCCCCCGATACACTCATGGTGTATCGGGGGCTTTTTTTAGTCCAAAACAACGGGTATGGGACTTAGAACAACACGGTCGCGATGCCCGACTGAGGCACACCGCCGCGTTTTCCCCACAATTCAATTCGACCGTTGAGCACGGCCATCGAATGACCGCCGTACTCCACCGTCCCCACCTTGCTGCTTCTCAGATCGGCATCCGTGGCCGGCCTGTAGTGACCTTTCAGACCCAGGCGATCGAGACCTTCACGAGGAGACTCACCGTCATTGAGGCTATCCATCGCAGCCTGGAAACTGCGACCGGCGGTGCCATCATTGTTTTCCATCTGCGCCCGCTTGGCACTCGCAGCGTACATAAAGTTGGCATCTGTCATCATCGCTGGGTCATCGCCCTGGAAACGAGCGTGTGTCGCAGCCTGCATCAACTCATCTTTGGTCAGTGAGAGCTTGAAACCATCTCGCATCGTGACGTTATAGCCCTTGCTCGTCTCCTTGACGTCCTTGAAGACGTCTGTGGGTTTCTGACCGAACTGCATCATTGAGGCCTTTATGGCGGAAACGGTGATGCAGTTTCCATCAGGTCCTTGGCTGAAACCACTCCAGATATTCTCGGGTTTTTTCCCAGGATTGCTCTTGTCAGGCGTGTAGTGAAAATGCTTTGAGCCTTCGGTAATCGGCTTGTTACTCATGGACTCGCTGGGGCCGAACCCGCCCGGACTGACTCCTCCGCCTCCGCCTCCTCTTCCGCCACCACCGCCACCAGGCGGCGTGGGTGATGGCGCGGGCGGCGTTACATCTTCATCGGGATACAACTCCTTCAACAACCGCCGAAGAAACTCGAGATACTTGTCATCAGCGTCGTCAATGAGCCCGTTAAGAACCTCTTTGAATTTTTCATCACCGAGTTGCTCGCGCAGCGCGTTCAATTTATCGCGCGCGTCTTGCACCGCTTGCGTCTTGCCGGTTTGCTGCGCATCGAACATGTCGCTCAGCAACTGCTTGGCCGCGATCACTTCAGCGCCTGGCGTGACCGGGGTCGACTCCCCACGCACCTGCTGCCGCCCAAACCCTGCGTTTGCAACACCGGGCCCGAAAACACCTGAACTCCACATATCCGTCCCCTTGATTGGTGAACCTCTCAGGTTCTGGCCGATCAGTGGTAGAACGGGGATACCGCGTTCCTTTCTCCTGCATTTCAATGAGTAACCTGATACGCATCAGACTGTTTTCTTACACCCAAAAAAAAGCCCCTCTTAAGAGGGGCTTCCTGTCGAACGCCGGCGCATCAGGTCATCTGAATGATGGTCTGCATGATGGTGCTCTGGGTGGAGATGGTCTTCGCGTTGGCCTGGTAGTTGCTCTGGGCCTTGATCAGGTCCACCAACTCATTGGTCAGGTTGACGTTGGAGTTCTCCAGGGAGTTCGCCACGATCGAGCCCAGGGTACCGGCTTGCGGGGTGTCGTAACCCGGTTGGCCCGAAGCGAAGGTCTCTTTCCAGGTGGTGCTGCCGGCAGGTTGCAGGCCTTGTTCGTTGTTGAAGCTGGCCAGCGAGATCTGGCCGATGGCCTTGCTTTGCTGGTTGCTGAAGGTGGCGAACATCACGCCGCTGCCGTCGATCTTCAGGCCGGTGATCTGGCCGGTGGCATAGCCATCGGTCACCGGAGGGTTACGGTAGGTGGCCGAGTTGTACTGGGTAATGTTGGCCATGTTGACCGCAATTCCACCTGGGTTGGCATCCGCACCGTTGGCCTTCCACACCCCACTGGTCACCGTACCCGGGACCCAGCCGGCAACGGTGAGAGTCTTATCGGATACACCACCGGTCACCACGCTGGTGAGCTTGCCCGCGCCATCGAAGGTCAGGGTCGACGCCACAGGTGGCGTCGATGGAGTGCCCGTCGGGGCAGAACCGTCAGGGTTGCGACCGTCGATCAGGGTGTAGGCATTCCACTTGTTGCCGTCGGTTTTCACCAGGTACTGCACCATCGGGTGAGCGTTGCCCTGGGAATCGTACAAGGTGGTGCTGTATTGCGTGGTGAAGGTATCGGTCTTGGTGGGATCGAATGGCTTGGCCGTTTGATCGATCACCGGCTCCGAGGAGTTCAGGTTACTGGTGGAATCCACTTTGGTGGAGGCCTTGGGCGGCAAGTTCGTCAGGTTCAGTTGCAGGTCGGTCAGGCCGCCCTTGATGATTTTTCCGTCATCATCCGCCGCGTAACCTTGCAGGCGCGAGGTACCGGTGTTGTTGGTGATGTAGCCGTCTTTGTCGGCACGGAACGCACCGCTGCGGGTGTATTCCAGCGAACCGTCACTGCCCTTCTGCACGAAGAAGCCGCCACCCTGGATCGCCATGTCCAGAATGCCGCCGCTGCCATTCACGTCACCTTGGGTGAATTGCTGCGACACCGCCGCCAGGTTCACACCATTGCCGATGCTGTTCTGCCCGGTGCCCAGTTTGGACGCCGCGTAGATGTCCGCGAATTCCGCACGGGACGACTTGAAGCCAGTGGTCGCAACGTTGGCGATGTTGTTGCCGGTCACGTCCAGTTGTTTGTTGGCCGCATAGAGGCCGCTAAGGCCGATATTAAAAGACATGTTTCTCTCCCTCTGCCGTCGTTAGCCGGCTCTATGTACCGATAGTCTGAATTTGCGACAGCTTGACGCTGCCCATGCCGCCTGCAAGGTTGAGCAGCATTTCGCCACCGGTCTTGCTCAGCGTCACGCTGGTTACCGTTGCCGGCAGCGAAGTGGCCAGGGCCACCGCGTCACCCTTGTCGTTCTTGGTGGAAGCCGCGAAGGTGTATGTGCCGGCTGGAGCAACTTCACCTTTGTCGTTCTTGCCATCCCAGATAAAGTCCGACGAACCCGCGCTCTGGGCGCCCATATCGAGGGTGCGCACCACGTTGCCGTCCTTGTCGGTGATCTTGATCGAGACATTGCCCGTCGCCGCCGTCACCGCCACCGAACCGGTCATGCTCTTGCTGGTATCGACCAGTGCCTTGTCGGTCTGGGTGATGATCGAACGTCCCACCAGCGACGAAGCCTGCAGCGCCTGCGACGAGCTGAAGTTGCTCGATATGTTGTTTACCGAGTCGTTCAGGGTGTTGATGCCTTCCAGGCTGCTGAACTGCGCCAACTGGGCCACGAACGCACCGTTATCCTGTGGCGACAACGGGTTCTGGTTTTTCAGCTGGGTAACCAGCAGTTGCAGGAATGCATCCTTGCCCAATGCCTGGTTGCCGGTGGCAGCCTTGGAAACATTCGCTACATTGTTTGACGCGTCCTTGACCTTGGAGTTGAACAGGTCCTGGACTGCCGTGTTGTTCGACGTATCAACGATGGCCATTATTCGGCGCCCCTTATCACTGACCCAGGGTCAGGACCTTCTGCATCATGGTTTTGGCGGTGTTCATCATTTCCGCGTTGGTCTGGAACGAACGACTGGCGGAAATCATGTCGGCCATCTCCTCGACCACGTTGACGTTGGGGTAGTAGACATAACCCTTTTCGTTCGCAGCCGGATGGTTCGGCTCGTAACGCGCTTCGAGGTTGCTCTGGTCTTCGACCACACCCAGCACCTGCACGCCTTGCCCGGCGGCATCCTGGTTCTGGAACAGCGAATCACTGCCGCCGCTCTGGCCGCCCTGGAACATGGTGGCGAACACCGGATGACGGGCGCGGTAAGTCTGGTCAATGCTCGAAGACACGGTCTCGGCGTTGGCGATGTTACTGGCGACGGTGTTCAAACGCGTGGTCTGCGCGCTCATGCCACTGCCGGCAATATTGAAAACACTGGACAGGGACATGGCTTATTCTCCACGCAGGGCTGACATCAGCCCTTTGAATTTGCTGTTGAGCAGGGTGAAGCTGGCCTGGAAGTTCACCGAGTTCTCGGCGTAGTTCGATTGTTCCAGTTGAGCATCGACGGTGTTCTGGTCGATCGACGGCTGCATCGGCGTGCGATACCGCAGCGACTCATCACCACTGCTCAAGCCTTGCGCTTCGATATGACGGCTGTTGGTCATGTTCAAGGCGAAGGTGCCGTTTTTGGTTTTATCCTGCTGTGCGGCGAGCACGGCGGAGAAATCCAGATCCCGAGCCTTGTAGTTCGGGGTGTCGGCGTTGGCAATGTTGTTGGCCAGGACTTCGGCACGCTGGGCGCGGAAGCCCAGGGCTTGTTCGTGGATACCGAGCGCTTTATCGAAGCTGATGCTCATGGCGGAAACCTTTTGGCTGACCTGCTGTTCGTTAGCAGGGTTATAGCAAGGTGCATGCCAATGTAACCAAGCCCCGTATATCAAGGGCTCGCAGGGGATTTGCCGGCGGCAATGCCAGAAAAGCGGCAAGTGCTTTCCGCGTGGCGCCAGTAAAGCGGCAATGGAAGGATTGCCGCTACCGTTGAAATTGCCGCGAAACAAATGTGGGAGGGGGCTTGCTCCCGATAGCGGTGTGTCATGTCATGAATAGCTGACTGACCCACCGCCATCGGGGGCAAGCCCCCTCCCACATTTTTTACCGGGTAAACGTTGTTATTTGGCCTGGTAGATGATTCCCGGGCTGCACTGCACCATCTGGTAGTGATCCGGCAAGCCGTTCAAGGCTTCCGAAGCGCCGAGGAATAGATACCCGCCGCGCTTGAGCGTGCCATGGATGCGCAAGAGGATGTCCTTCTTCACTTCGGCCGAGAAGTAAATCAGCACGTTGCGGCAGAACACCATGTCGAACTTGCCCAGGCTGGCGTAGCTGTCGAGCAAGTTGAACGAGCGGAACTCGACGCGGCTCTTGATCGGCGCCTTGATCGCCCAGCGCCCTGCCCCTTTCGGGTCAAAGTAGCGCTGCAAGCGTTCCTGGGACAGGCCTCGGCCCAGGGCCAGGCTGTCGTACTCACCGGTCTTGCAGTTGGTGAGCATACTGCCGGACAGGTCCGTCGCCACAATTTGCGCGCCGGCTTTCAGCTGGCCCATGTTGGTCCGCTCGAACTCGTCGATGGACATGGAGATCGAATAGGGTTCCTGTCCCGAGGAGCATGCCGCCGACCAGATACGCAGGCGCTGACCCGGGCTGGCCTTGATGGCTTCCGGCAGCACTTTGTTCTTGAGCACCTCAAAGGGGTAGGTATCGCGAAACCATAACGTTTCGTTGGTGGTCATGGCATCGACCACCATCTCCTTGAGCCCGCTGCGCGGCTGCCCCTGGATCCGCTGAACCAACTCACCCAGGGATTTTATGCCCTGCTGTTCCATCAGCTTGTTGAGACGGCTGGATACCAGGTACTGCTTGTTTTCACCAAGCAATATGCCACAGGCTTTTTCCAGGAAGACCCGGAACTGTTCGAAATCCAAATTACCCGTAGACAATGGTACCGCCTCTTAAATCGTGTGACCGCCAGGAGAAATGCCCCTAGCCGTGATCTGCTGCCTTGATCCGGTCGACTACCCGGGATGCGAGGTCATCAGGCCGGAATTTGGCCAGAAAGTCATCTGCACCGACCTTCTTGACCATGGCCTGATTGAATACCCCCGACAACGAAGTATGCAGGATGATGTGCAATTTTTGCATGCGTGGATCGTTGCGTATTTCCGCCGTGAGGGTGTATCCGTCCATTTCCGGCATTTCAATGTCGGAAATCATCATCAGGAATTCTTCTTCCGGCTTCTTGCCCTCGTCCACCAACTTGCGCAGGTAATCCAGGGCTTGGCGACCGTCATTGAGGGCTACCACGTCCACGCCGACGGTTTGCAGGCAACGCGTGACCTGCTTGCGCGCGACAGAGGAGTCATCCACGGTCAACACGCGCAGGGATACCGCCTTGTGTGCCGTCTCGGCATCCACTACCCCGACGGAAATCGTTTCCGAGGTGGGCGCGACTTCGGCGAGGATTTTCTCCACGTCGATGATTTCCACCAACTGGTTATCCACCCGCGTCACCGCCGTCAGGTAATGATCGCGCCCGGTGCCCTTGGGCGGCGGATGAATCTCTTCCCAGTTCATATTGACGATACGTTCCACCGAGCGCACCAGAAACCCCTGGGTCTTGGTGTTGTACTCGGTAATGATCACGAACGGGCTCTGGCGGTCCTGCAAACCGGCGGAGCCGGTGGCCATTGCCAAGTCAAGAATGGGGATGGTCGCGCCGCGGATATTGGCCACGCCGCACACCACCGGACTGGACTTGGGCATGATCGTCAGCTTGGGACACTGCAGCACTTCACGCACTTTAAACACGTTGATGCCGTACAGCTGCTTGCCGTCCAGGCGAAAAAGCAACAACTCCAGGCGATTCTGCCCTACCAGCTGCGTGCGCTGGTTTACTGAATCCATTACACCTGCCATGCCCAGACTCCTAAATCCCAGAGGTACGATGCGTACCCAACACTAAACGGCACGAGCTTTGCTATTTGGTTGGCTATGGATATTAAAACGACAGTTTCCCGACGCGCTTGCCGCTCAAAGTATCGCAGATTGCTCTGCGCCGCGATGGCGCTGCTTGTCTGGGGCGTCACGGCCCGCGCCGACAACGTCACCCTGCCTGATCTCCTTATCGGCGTCACCCAGGGCTTTCTTGAATACACTGTAGAAGATTATCTGGAGACCACCCAGACACCGGGCCGCTATGAGATCCAGGTCAACTCGTTGGACCCGCGCCTGCGCATGCCGATGTGTGACAAGGAATTGACAGCCACCCTGGAAAGCCCGGCCCAGCCCATTGGCCGTGTCACCGTAAAAGTACGCTGTGAAGGCGCCTCGCCCTGGACTGTTTTTGTGCCGGCTCAAGTCAAATTGTTCCGCGACGTTGTCGTGGTGGCGCGACCGTTGAAGCGCACCGGCATCATCGGCTATGACGATGTCGCACTGCGTGAACGGGATATCAGCTTGATCAATCAGGGTTACCTGACCTCCCTGGACCAGGCGATCGGGCAGCGGCTCACCCGACCAGTGGTCACCGATCAGGTGATTACCCTGGTGCATCTGGAGCAGGCCGAGGTCATTCGTAAAGGTGACCAGGTAGTGATTTCCGCCAGCAGCGGCGGTTTGAACGTGAGAATGCCTGGGGAAGCGCTGTCCAACGGCGGCATGAGCGAGCAGATTCGCGTCAAGAACCTCAACTCCAACCGCGTGATCAAGGCGCGGGTGACGGCCCCTGGCCAGGTCGAGGTAGCGTTATAGATTACTGGTATGGGGCGCTAGGTTTTCCTACACTGTGCATGGAATGTTCCGTGCGGAGATTTATTGTCATTCGCGCCTAAAGTTTGTCCGGGTATTGCCGAAAACATGGCAAGCGTCCACATACCCAGAGGTTTTTTATCATGGTCATTGATTTCAATCGTTTAAACAGCACCCAGCCCTTGCCGGGCAATACGCGCACCAGCGGTGCCAAGGACAGTGTTGAAGCCAAACCCCTGCCCGCCAAGGCAGAACAGGCGAGCGCGAGCCAGAGTGGGGAATCGGTACACCTGAGCAATGAGGCTCAACAGTTGCAGAAGATCACTGACTCGCTGCGCGATCAGCCGATTGTGAACAAAGCCCGCGTGGCCGAGTTGAAACAAGCCATCGCCGATGGCACTTATACAGTCGACAGCAACCGTGTAGCCAGCAAGCTGCTTAACTTCGAAGCCGAGCGCTAGGCACAGGCCTGCGCTGGGCTTCTGGACGCTTAAAACCCAAGGCCAGCCATGCACCACGACGAACATTTGCTCCAACTGATCCTTGATGATCTGGCGCCGACGCAACAACTGCTCGAGCTGCTTAAAGAAGAGTCCCTGGCCCTGTATGGCCGGGATATGCCCTTGCTCGAAGAAATACTCGCGCGCAAACAGTCGCTGATTGTGCTGCTTGAACAGCACGGCAAGAAGCGCAGCGAGATTCTTATCAGCCTGGGCCTGCCTGCCGATCACGACGGCCTGGCACAGTTGGCAAGTCATTCCTCGGTCGGCGATCAGTTGCTGACGCAAAGCAAAGCGCTCAATCACCTGCTCACCCAGTGCCAGGAAGCCAACCTGCTCAACGGCCAGTCGATTCAGCTTCAGCAAGCCACCACGGCCAATCAGTTACGTATTCTTCACGGCGGTGAGCCCCCGGCCCTGTATAACGCCCAAGGTTCCACTTCACGCCTGGTCAAGCCAAGCACCCGCAGCCAAGCCTGACAACGGTTCCAAAGCGCGGCCTATCCAAGGTGCGCTACATACTGGCAAAATGCCGGTTCTTGCGTGTAGTCGTATTTTCCTGGAGATGGAACAACCGTGTTCAACACCCTTAATGCGGAAGATGCACCGCAGCCACCCAAGGTCCTTACCACACCTTTGGAAATCGCCAGCACGCTGCGGATGCTCCAGGAAAGCCATGATCCACTGATCATCACTTTCCACGAACGCAGCCAACGCTTCCAAAGCTACCTTGTGGACATCGATCGGGACAGCAAGACGCTGGTACTGGACGAAATGATTCCGCGTGACGGTGAACGTCACCTCGAAAATGGCGAACCCTTCCGCATCGAAGGTTTTCATGATGGCGTCCGGGTTGCCTGGGACAGTAACGGCACGCTGAGCATCAGCGAGAAGGACGGTCACCGTATCTACAGTGGCAGCATGCCCAGCGAGGTGGTCTATCATCAGCGTCGTGATGCATTCCGCGCTGCCCTGAAGTTGGCGCAATTGGTCAATATCGAACTGGGTGGCGAAAAGCTCAAGGCGCCGATCAACGGCAAGTTGCTCGACATTTCCGCCACTGGATGCAAATTGCGCTTTGAAGGCGACATCGCCGAACGCCTGCAACTGGGGCAGGTCTACGACCGCTTCATCGCCGCGCTGCCATTCGGCAACATGACGACTGCTGTCGAGTTGCGTTACCTGCATTTCGAAGACAGGATCAACATCACTTTTGCCGGCGTGCGCTTTCATAACATGAGCGGTTTGGTGCAGCGCCAGGTAGAACGCTTTGTGTATCAACTGCAACGCGAAGCTCGGCGCTTCGACAAGGACGACGACTTTTAAGCCTTGACGCTGAAGGAAAAAACGGGCAGCTCCTGACAGGACCTGCCCGTTTTTCGTTCAGGGGCGCGCTCTGCTCAAGTCATGGGGATGGTCTTGCGGGTCTGTCGACTCAGGCGCAATCTCGGCAGCCGGCTCGTCGACGGCTGGTTCGACGGCTGGTTCGGGGTCTGATTCAGGCACAGTGGCCTGCATCTGCTCCTGTACCACCTGTTCATCTACCCGCGGGTCAAGCGCAGCCACCAACGGCGAACTGGACATACTGTCAGGCATCGCCACGTGATGCAGCGGCGCATCGTCTACCTGATGCAAGTTGGTCACCGCCTTCGGCCGTATACGCCATACCAGGATCAACGCACACAGGCTGAAAAACGCGTACAGCATCTGGCTGCCGAACAGCTTCATCACCACACCCGCCAGAAGCGGGCCGATACTGGCACCCACGCCGTAAGTCACCAGCAACATGGCGGTCAGCGATACCCTGCGATCACCTTCTACATGGTCGTTGGAAAAAGCCACAGCCAACGGGTACAGACAAAACTGCACAAGTGAACAAAAAAAGCCCGCCACGAACAGCACTTCCAACGGGACCTGAGTCATGATCGCCAAGGGTAATGCTGCCACCGCCAGGCACAACGCAAAGCAGCGGATCAGCAATGCGCGGTCATAGCGGTCGGACAACCAGCCCAGGGGCCATTGCACGAGCAGTCCAGCAAAAATGCAGGACCCCATGAACAAACCGACTTGCTCGGTCGTCAACCCCTGCTGTGAGGCATACAGCGGTGCGAGACCGTAGAACGAGCCCACGATCAGTCCAGCCCCCAGCACCGTGCTGAGGGACTGTGGCACGCGCTTGATAAAGAAACGCGGCTCCATCGGCGCCGGATGCAGCGGCGCCGGGTGAATACGTCGGGTCATGGCCACCGGCACCAGGCACAGGGAAAAGCACAGCGCGACCAGCATCAGCAGTTCAAGCCCCAGATGGGGATGCATCACCAGTATCAGCTGGCCCAGCACCAGACCGAGGTAGGACGCGATCATATAGCCGCTGAACACTACGCCACGCTGCTTGGCCTCCGCCTGCTCATTGAGCCAGCTTTCAATGACCATGTACTGGCACATCATCCCCAGGCCCACGATCACCCGCAGTACGATCCAGGCAGGCAGCCAATCGATCAAACCGTGGCCCAGCACAGCCGCGCCGACGATCCCGGCGCAGGTAGCGTAGGCGCGTATATGCCCGACACGAGCGATCAGGCGGTGCCCGATCTTGCCGCCCAGCACCAGGCCAAAGTAGTTGGCCGCCATGAGCGCACCCACCCACAGGCTGTCGACATGGTCGGCCGCCAATCGCAAGGCTAAATACGTACTGAGCAGGCCGGAGCCGATCAGCATCATCAAGGAGGCGAAATAAAGGGCTCGAAAAGATTTCCAGATCTGGCGCATCGGCGTTCCGAGCGGCTCCTTGCAGTGAGGGGACAGGGCTATCGCATGATAGTCCGCGGTGGTCGAGTCCGGACAGGCGGCAAGAGCCTTTTCCGGGGATTATTTTGCTTAACCGCTCAGACACTGACCGCGTGGCGGCGAGGTACATAGCGTGGAGATAAATGTACAGCGCACCACCTGTGAACCTGGATCATGCGCAAGGTTCGACTGGTGTTTGGATATCTGCCATAAAAGCGCTGAATAGAGCGATCCATAGGTGAGCCTGCTCGATACGCCGCTCTAGCGTTAGCGATCTATGCAAGCCATCTCGCGCCTGCTGAGCAAATGTGTTTCGAGCGCCCAAAACAAAACCCCAACTGCTTTCGCAATTGGGGTTTCGGAATTTAATCTTGACGATGACCTACTCTCACATGGGGAAACCCC
>NZ_CVTV01000041.1:0-4084 GCF_900004865.1 Pseudomonas sp. 37 R 15
CGGTTCCGTTCAGGCAGCAAATTCGCTGCCAGCCGTTGAAACGGAACTGCCCTATGCGATTATCGAGCACGCTGCGAACAACAGCGTGCTGTATCCCATTGACGCCAGCGATGGCACGACGGCCACGCTGACGCTGCCGGCCAACGCCACTGATGTCATGTTCTACATGGCGGTCAAGGGGCAGGACGAGCCGCGTTTCGAACCGGTATCTGTCGAAAATGGCGTCAATGTCGTCGGCATTCCGCCACAGTGGATCAGCTACTGCATCGGGCACACGGTATTGATCAAGTACACGGCCAATGCAGGGGGGCGGGCCCTGGAATCCTTGACGCTGGAGTTGGAAATCCAACAGATCAGGGAGGAGGACCTCTTCGTTTCAAGGCCGGTGTTCACGCATGCCAAGGAGGAGTGGAATACCTGGTACCTGCGCATGCAAGAGTTCTCGGGTGATGAAATTGTCGCGATCAACGCCTGGCCGATGATTCAACCCGGGCAGCGTCTGTTTGTGGTTGTTGCGGGTAACCAGCACGTTGCGCCTTATCGCTTCACCTGGGTGGCCAAGAATCATGTGGTGCAGGAGCACGAAGCTCGTCCAGAGCATGTTTTCCGCTTCAAGCTTTCGCGAGGCTGGCTGTCCAGGCTGGACGATTACTCGGCGATCACCGCTCACCTGGGCGTGATTTGGGACACGACCGAACCGGTATACCCTGAGCCAGGCGATCCGATTCTGGAGAATCCGCTGCCTGTGAACGCCGAGGATTTCCACCTGCGCACCACTTCATTGCTGCGTGTCGACCCTGCGCTGGACCTGAAACCGCCGCACTTGCGCGAGTCTACGCAATACAACGATGAGTGGTGCCTCAACCCTGAAAACACCCAGGAGGGAGGGGAGATCATCATCCAGGGTCTGGACACTTACAAAGGTGACGAGGTGAGGTTTTATGTATCCGGGCCCGCTTACGCGAAGAAACTGTTGGGTGATTTCACGGTTGAACAGAACGGCGAGATGCCTTTCGTCAAATTGCCGGCCTGTGTGGTGGCGTGTTTCTTCAACAAACAGATGACGTTGAGCTATGACCTTGCCGCCGGCGGCCCGGCACAGTCGTCCCAAGCGAGAGTGATCAGTGTTTTAACGCCCGAATTCCAACGCCCGCTGATTGAAGAGGCGAACCAGGATCGCATGCTGTGCCTCGATAACTTCCCGGGGGACGCGAAGGTGATAGCGCCTCTGGGAGGCTATGGTGAGTGCGCGAGCCATTGCTGGATGTGGATCGATGCTGAATATGCAGACGGCAGCGCTTACCGCTTTGATATTCTGGACGGTGAGATTGTCACGCAGGCCTGGAAAAGCGACGGCGTCAGGGCTGATATTCCAAGGGCAGCATTGGAAAAGATCGGCGATTGCTCCACGTTCGAACTGCGCGTCAAGACGGGCTTTTGCGAGGCGAGCGAACTGAAGAACGCCCACGAATTTCCGCCCGCGAGGTTCACGATCTACCAGGAGCCGTTGGCGCCACGGGCACCCACAGTCAGGGAAGCACAAGGGGGTATTCTGGTGCCGTGGAACGCTCGCGAAGGGGTGCATGTCGAGGCGGTTTACGAAGGCTGCCAACCCAGCCACCAACATACTGCCCAGTGGTGCCTGGACGGAGCAGACAGTTGTTGGCCACTGCCTTTACAGAAGGGGGCGTCCGGCCCGGTCACGTTCCTGGCGTCCCGCGAACAGATGATCAACAGCTTCCGCAAGACGGCACTGATTTCTTACACCGTGATCAATGCCTGCAAGCAGATGGTGTCCGAGACACTCGCGTTGCAGGTCGGTGAGCCACTCATGCAGCGGCGTCCTCGTCCAGTGGTGAAACAAGCCACTGGCGACGTCTTGGATCTGCGTACCTTCCCTGGGAAGGACGCGCAAGTCATTGTCAAAAGTACCGATGTCGATGTCGATTTGGCGTGGTGGTTTTTCGTCGAGGGGCATGTCGGGGTTATGACGCTTGAGGGGACTGCGCAAGACGGTTCCCCAATCACTGTACCGATCATGGCGAGGCCACTCGAAAGCGGTGATAGGGACGGGTTGTCGTGTCTGATTCCACATTCGGAGTTGGAGAAGTTGAAAGATGATACGTATATCACCATCAATTTTTCGCATTTCATTGGTCCGCTTGGAAGTGTCGAGATCAAGTTCCAGGCCTTGAGGTTGCTGTTTATAAACCCTGTCTCTCTGCCCGTGCCCTCTGTGCCGGAAGCGGAGAACGGCGAGTTGAACTTTCTTCGACTGTGCTGTGAGAAGGATGCCCATCTGGTTGCGGCCCCTTGGGACAAGATCGCTACGGACAACCGAATCTCGTTGATCTGCACCGGCACGGCAATTGGAGGCGGCCCCCATTCCGTGGTTTTGCTGCCGGAGCGCGACGTTGCCCCGCTGGAGGTTCTGGAGGGCTTGAATATTGCGATTACAAATGCGCAATTTTTTGCATTCGCCAACGACAGTGTCATTACGCTGCGCCTGAGCGTGAGGTTTGCGAACGATACGCTGCGACCTTTCGAGCCGGTGGCACTGGAGCTGATCAAAAGCAGACAGATCGTCGAAAGGTTTGATGGGCAGCCTGACAAGCTGCTCAAACCCGGGGAAAGTCTGCGCCTTTCGACGATGACCATCACCATGGTTCAGTTGGCTACAAATGCTCGCGGCGGTATACACACCTTCGCAAACGTAGGGGAGTTTATGTCAGGACCGGCTTTCGGGTTTTGCATCGACACGGCTGGCTTTATCACCCCGACGCAGATAACACGCTTTGCATTCGACGTGCCCTGCGCCTGTCTGCGGTTTGCATATGTTCATCTGGATGGTCAGGCAACTGTGCGTTTCTACGGTGAAAGCGGGGTGCCCATCGAAACGCGGATCGTGGACTCAGCCAAGGGGGGGCGGCACCAATGGGTTGAGTTCAAGGCGGGCAAAGGTGAGTTGCTCGCAAGCTTTGAGGTTGAAGTGGGCGAGCACGGATACCTCGATAACTTCACTATGTGTAGTCCCGTGAATGCCTAGAGCCAGGCAATGAAGGGCGGGGTCACACAGACCCCGCCTTTGAGCCTTGGCGGAGTTTGAGCGGTTGTGCGTACACCACTGGTCTGGAATATCGAGTTTTCCCAGCAGAACTGTTAATTCTGACAGTAGGCAGCGGTCCTGATCCACGTGTTAGATATCCGCAGTTTCCGGCCCATCGGGTCGGGCCGACGGTGATCTAACATCTGGACAGGAGTCTTATCGTGGCGAGCAAAACACCTGCTAAAAAAATCGGTTCCGTTCAGGCAGCAAATTCGCTGCCAGCCGTTGAAACGGAACTGCCCTATGCGATTATCGAGCACGCTGCGAACAACAGCGTGCTGTATCCCATTGACGCCAGCGATGGCACGACGGCCACGCTGACGCTGCCGGCCAACGCCACTGATGTCATGTTCTACATGGCGGTCAAGGGGCAGGACGAGCCGCGTTTCGAACCGGTATCTGTCGAAAATGGCGTCAATGTCGTCGGCATTCCGCCACAGTGGATCAGCTACTGCATCGGGCACACGGTATTGATCAAGTACACGGCCAATGCAGGGGGGCGGGCCCTGGAATCCTTGACGCTGGAGTTGGAAATCCAACAGATCAGGGAGGAGGACCTCTTCGTTTCAAGGCCGGTGTTCACGCATGCCAAGGAGGAGTGGAATACCTGGTACCTGCGCATGCAAGAGTTCTCGGGTGATGAAATTGTCGCGATCAACGCCTGGCCGATGATTCAACCCGGGCAGCGTCTGTTTGTGGTTGTTGCGGGTAACCAGCACGTTGCGCCTTATCGCTTCACCTGGGTGGCCAAGAATCATGTGGTGCAGGAGCACGAAGCTCGTCCAGAGCATGTTTTCCGCTTCAAGCTTTCGCGAGGCTGGCTGTCCAGGCTGGACGATTACTCGGCGATCACCGCTCACCTGGGCGTGATTTGGGACACGACCGAACCGGTATACCCTGAGCCAGGCGATCCGATTCTGGAGAATCCGCTGCCTGTGAACGCCGAGGATTTCCACCTGCGCACCACTTCATTGCTGC
>NZ_CVTV01000043.1:0-1871 GCF_900004865.1 Pseudomonas sp. 37 R 15
CCCCTTGCCCCCGGCCAAGCTCCCCGCCTGGGACGGTAAGCTGCAATGGCTGGAAGCACGCCTGGCCAATGTCCCGCCACCAAAGCCCAGCGAAGCGCTGATCCAGCAGTTGGCCAACGCCAAGCGCCTTGAGCCAGCGAGCGGCCGAGCCACGCCCGACTCTCCAGCATTCATCAAGGCCAGCTACCCCGCGCCGACCTGCTCCAGCGGCCAGGCCTGTCCGCAGACAGGCTACTGGCAGGCAGCCCGCCTGAGTCGCGATCCATACTCGAGGTTTAACGAGGGTGTCATCCGCCGTTTTGAGAAGAACGACATCATGCCCACCCTGCGTGTCCAGAATCGTAAACCTCGCTTTTTGCTCCCCGACATAATCACGGTCAATGAGGAAGGCATCGAATGGCAGCTGTTGGGATAGGGCATGAAAGGCATCATTCGCATTGGAGCCAAAACGAGCGCAGGCCGCGTCGAGGTTTACGGCGAAAAGACGTTGAAGGACCTCGAGCGATGCGACGATTTCTACTGCTGACAATCCTGCTGCTGGCCGCCTGCGATAACCGCAGCGCCCCCACTCACCCGCCCCAGAACACTTCCTTGAACCCGCTGACCGAGATCAAAGCCAAGCTGGCCTTCACCTGCGTACACGAGCAGATCCCTGCGCCGTCCGCCGAGACCGATGAGCTGTTCCAGTACGCCCGTTGGTTACAGAAGAACAACCTACTCAAGCAGGACAAAAGCGTCGACGCCGATATTGAGCGTCTGTACCGGATTGCGGCCGAGAATGGCCATTACAAGGCCAACATCAACCTGCAAAACGGTACCCTGCGTGGCCACTTCACGCTCCGTGGTGAGGATCATCTGCGCCTGAGCCAGCAACTGATCGACGCAAAGGTGGCGACGGGGTACTACTTTATCGGTCTCTTCCTGAAGAGCGGTTCGGCGGGGTTGAAGCAGGATACGGCCATGTCGCTGCGTTACTTTCGTAAGGCGGCTGATCAGGGCAGCGCCCTAGCTCAGTACTCTGTGGGTGACAAGTTGGCACCGAGCAGCATAGCGCCAGATGTCGCCCGGCAGATGCGCCGTTGTGCTGCAGAGCAGGAACATGGTGATGCGGCTTCCGACCTGGGTGTCAATCTTCAAGGACTGGGCCAGTACCAAAGCGCACTTGAGGCATTCCAACTGGGAGTGGCTGCGGGAGATGAAACCTCTGCCGGCTGGTTAAGAAAGACCTTTCGGACTCTCCCCTCCGATGATCTGTACTACCTCGCCCAACAGCAAGACCTTGAACGCGCTGAGCGCTATGAAAAAATCTGGAGTCTGCTCGCGGACTACTCCTATGCTGACCCGAAGGTCCCCGAAATCAACGAAATCCTCCCCTTGCCCCCGGCCAAGCTCCCCGCCTGGGACGGTAAGCTGCAATGGCTGGAAGCACGCCTGGCCAATGTCCCGCCACCAAAGCCCAGCGAAGCGCTGATCCAGCAGTTGGCCAACGCCAAGCGCCTTGAGCCAGCGAGCGGCCGAGCCACGCCCGACTCTCCAGCATTCATCAAGGCCAGCTACCCCGCGCCGACCTGCTCCAGCGGCCAGGCCTGTCCGCAGACAGGCTACTGGCAGGCAGCCCGCCTGAGTCGCGATCCATACTCGAGGTTTAACGAGGGTGTCATCCGCCGTTTTGAGAAGAACGACATCATGCCCACCCTGCGTGTCCAGAATCGTAAACCTCGCTTTTTGCTCCCCGACATAATCACGGTCAATGAGGAAGGCATCGAATGGCAGCTGTTGGGATAGGGCATGAAAGGCATCATTCGCATTGGAGCCAAAACGAGCGCAGGCCGCGTCGAGGTTTACGGCGAAAAGACGTTGAAGGACCTCGA
>NZ_CVTV01000045.1:0-5317 GCF_900004865.1 Pseudomonas sp. 37 R 15
TCGAACTTTCGGTTCATCTCGTCTTCACACACCGCAATCTGATGCTCGTTAGAGTAGTCAAATTGCTTGGGTGTTATATGGTCAAGCCTCACGGGCAATTAGTATTGGTTAGCTCAACGCCTCACAGCGCTTACACACCCAACCTATCAACGTCGTAGTCTTCGACGGCCCTTCAGGGAACTCAAGGTTCCAGTGAGATCTCATCTTGAGGCTAGTTTCCCGCTTAGATGCTTTCAGCGGTTATCTATTCCGAACATAGCTACCCGGCAATGCCACTGGCGTGACAACCGGAACACCAGAGGTTCGTCCACTCCGGTCCTCTCGTACTAGGAGCAGCCCCTCTCAAATCTCAAACGTCCACGGCAGATAGGGACCGAACTGTCTCACGACGTTCTAAACCCAGCTCGCGTACCACTTTAAATGGCGAACAGCCATACCCTTGGGACCGGCTTCAGCCCCAGGATGTGATGAGCCGACATCGAGGTGCCAAACACCGCCGTCGATATGAACTCTTGGGCGGTATCAGCCTGTTATCCCCGGAGTACCTTTTATCCGTTGAGCGATGGCCCTTCCATACAGAACCACCGGATCACTAAGACCTACTTTCGTACCTGCTCGACGTGTCTGTCTCGCAGTCAAGCGCGCTTTTGCCTTTATACTCTACGACCGATTTCCGACCGGTCTGAGCGCACCTTCGTACTCCTCCGTTACTCTTTAGGAGGAGACCGCCCCAGTCAAACTACCCACCATACACTGTCCTCGATCCGGATAACGGACCTGAGTTAGAACCTCAAAGTTGCCAGGGTGGTATTTCAAGGTTGGCTCCACGCAGACTGGCGTCCACGCTTCAAAGCCTCCCACCTATCCTACACAAGCAAATTCAAAGTCCAGTGCAAAGCTATAGTAAAGGTTCACGGGGTCTTTCCGTCTAGCCGCGGATACACTGCATCTTCACAGCGATTTCAATTTCACTGAGTCTCGGGTGGAGACAGCGCCGCCATCGTTACGCCATTCGTGCAGGTCGGAACTTACCCGACAAGGAATTTCGCTACCTTAGGACCGTTATAGTTACGGCCGCCGTTTACCGGGGCTTCGATCAAGAGCTTCGCGTTAGCTAACCCCATCAATTAACCTTCCGGCACCGGGCAGGCGTCACACCCTATACGTCCACTTTCGTGTTTGCAGAGTGCTGTGTTTTTAATAAACAGTCGCAGCGGCCTGGTATCTTCGACCGGCATGAGCTTACGGAGCAAGTCCTTCACCCTCACCGGCGCACCTTCTCCCGAAGTTACGGTGCCATTTTGCCTAGTTCCTTCACCCGAGTTCTCTCAAGCGCCTTGGTATTCTCTACCCAACCACCTGTGTCGGTTTGGGGTACGGTTCCTGGTTACCTGAAGCTTAGAAGCTTTTCTTGGAAGCATGGCATCAACCACTTCGTCATCTAAAAGATAACTCGTCATCAGCTCTCGGCCTTAAGATCCCGGATTTACCTAAGATCTCAGCCTACCACCTTAAACTTGGACAACCAACGCCAAGCTGGCCTAGCCTTCTCCGTCCCTCCATCGCAATAACCAGAAGTACAGGAATATTAACCTGTTTTCCATCGACTACGCTTTTCAGCCTCGCCTTAGGGACCGACTAACCCTGCGTCGATTAACGTTGCGCAGGAAACCTTGGTCTTTCGGCGTGGGTGTTTTTCACACCCATTGTCGTTACTCATGTCAGCATTCGCACTTCTGATACCTCCAGCAAGCTTCTCAACTCACCTTCACAGGCTTACAGAACGCTCCTCTACCGCATCACTTACGTGATACCCGTAGCTTCGGTGTATGGTTTGAGCCCCGTTACATCTTCCGCGCAGGCCGACTCGACTAGTGAGCTATTACGCTTTCTTTAAAGGGTGGCTGCTTCTAAGCCAACCTCCTAGCTGTCTAAGCCTTCCCACATCGTTTCCCACTTAACCATAACTTTGGGACCTTAGCTGACGGTCTGGGTTGTTTCCCTTTTCACGACGGACGTTAGCACCCGCCGTGTGTCTCCCATGCTCGGCACTTGTAGGTATTCGGAGTTTGCATCGGTTTGGTAAGTCGGGATGACCCCCTAGCCGAAACAGTGCTCTACCCCCTACAGTGATACATGAGGCGCTACCTAAATAGCTTTCGAGGAGAACCAGCTATCTCCGAGCTTGATTAGCCTTTCACTCCGATCCACAGGTCATCCGCTAACTTTTCAACGGTAGTCGGTTCGGTCCTCCAGTTAGTGTTACCCAACCTTCAACCTGCCCATGGATAGATCGCCCGGTTTCGGGTCTATTCCCAGCGACTAGACGCCCTATTAAGACTCGCTTTCGCTACGCCTCCCCTATTCGGTTAAGCTCGCCACTGAAAATAAGTCGCTGACCCATTATACAAAAGGTACGCAGTCACCCAACAAAGTGGGCTCCCACTGCTTGTACGCATACGGTTTCAGGATCTATTTCACTCCCCTCTCCGGGGTTCTTTTCGCCTTTCCCTCACGGTACTAGTTCACTATCGGTCAGTCAGTAGTATTTAGCCTTGGAGGATGGTCCCCCCATATTCAGACAAAGTTTCTCGTGCTCCGTCCTACTCGATTTCATGACTAAGAGATTTTCGCGTACAGGGCTATCACCCACTATGGCCGCACTTTCCAGAGCGTTCCGCTAATCTCAAAGCCACTTAAGGGCTAGTCCCCGTTCGCTCGCCACTACTAAGGGAATCTCGGTTGATTTCTTTTCCTCAGGGTACTTAGATGTTTCAGTTCCCCTGGTTCGCCTCTTACGCCTATGTATTCAGCGTAAGATAACCATCTTATGATGGCTGGGTTCCCCCATTCAGACATCTCCGGATCAAAGTCTGTTTGCCGACTCCCCGAAGCTTTTCGCAGGCTACCACGTCTTTCATCGCCTCTGACTGCCAAGGCATCCACCGTATGCGCTTCTTCACTTGACCATATAACCCCAAGCAATCTGGTTATACTGTGAAGACAACATTCGCCGAAAATTCGAATTTCTCGTTAAGAGAACTCACAAATTTTACCTTAGCCTGATCCGTTACCAGTGAAAGTAACGTTCAGTCTATCTTTCTATCACATACCCAAATTTTTAAAGAACGATCTAATCAAAGACTAGAAATCAATATTCACTTCAGAATATTCATTTCTAAACTCTAACAGCAGAAGCAGTTAATGGTGGAGCCAAACGGGATCGAACCGTTGACCTCCTGCGTGCAAGGCAGGCGCTCTCCCAGCTGAGCTATGGCCCCGCTTTTAAACGGGTTGCGACACTAAAATTGGTGGGTCTGGGCAGATTCGAACTGCCGACCTCACCCTTATCAGGGGTGCGCTCTAACCAACTGAGCTACAGACCCAATTTTGATGCGTTACGCAATCAAACTTGAAGCTTGTAGCTCAAAGCTTGAAGCTGCTTCTATCGTCTTCTTCAATGAATCAAGCAATTCGTGTGGGAACTTATGGAGCAGCTGATGTCGTCGATTAAGGAGGTGATCCAGCCGCAGGTTCCCCTACGGCTACCTTGTTACGACTTCACCCCAGTCATGAATCACACCGTGGTAACCGTCCTCCCGAAGGTTAGACTAGCTACTTCTGGTGCAACCCACTCCCATGGTGTGACGGGCGGTGTGTACAAGGCCCGGGAACGTATTCACCGCGACATTCTGATTCGCGATTACTAGCGATTCCGACTTCACGCAGTCGAGTTGCAGACTGCGATCCGGACTACGATCGGTTTTGTGGGATTAGCTCCACCTCGCGGCTTGGCAACCCTCTGTACCGACCATTGTAGCACGTGTGTAGCCCAGGCCGTAAGGGCCATGATGACTTGACGTCATCCCCACCTTCCTCCGGTTTGTCACCGGCAGTCTCCTTAGAGTGCCCACCATAACGTGCTGGTAACTAAGGACAAGGGTTGCGCTCGTTACGGGACTTAACCCAACATCTCACGACACGAGCTGACGACAGCCATGCAGCACCTGTCTCAATGTTCCCGAAGGCACCAATCTATCTCTAGAAAGTTCATTGGATGTCAAGGCCTGGTAAGGTTCTTCGCGTTGCTTCGAATTAAACCACATGCTCCACCGCTTGTGCGGGCCCCCGTCAATTCATTTGAGTTTTAACCTTGCGGCCGTACTCCCCAGGCGGTCAACTTAATGCGTTAGCTGCGCCACTAAGAGCTCAAGGCTCCCAACGGCTAGTTGACATCGTTTACGGCGTGGACTACCAGGGTATCTAATCCTGTTTGCTCCCCACGCTTTCGCACCTCAGTGTCAGTGTTGGTCCAGGTGGTCGCCTTCGCCACTGGTGTTCCTTCCTATATCTACGCATTTCACCGCTACACAGGAAATTCCACCACCCTCTACCACACTCTAGTCAGTCAGTTTTGAATGCAGTTCCCAGGTTGAGCCCGGGGATTTCACATCCAACTTAACAAACCACCTACGCGCGCTTTACGCCCAGTAATTCCGATTAACGCTTGCACCCTCTGTATTACCGCGGCTGCTGGCACAGAGTTAGCCGGTGCTTATTCTGTCGGTAACGTCAAAACAATCACGTATTAGGTAACTGCCCTTCCTCCCAACTTAAAGTGCTTTACAATCCGAAGACCTTCTTCACACACGCGGCATGGCTGGATCAGGCTTTCGCCCATTGTCCAATATTCCCCACTGCTGCCTCCCGTAGGAGTCTGGACCGTGTCTCAGTTCCAGTGTGACTGATCATCCTCTCAGACCAGTTACGGATCGTCGCCTTGGTGAGCCATTACCTCACCAACTAGCTAATCCGACCTAGGCTCATCTGATAGCGCAAGGCCCGAAGGTCCCCTGCTTTCTCCCGTAGGACGTATGCGGTATTAGCGTCCGTTTCCGAACGTTATCCCCCACTACCAGGCAGATTCCTAGGCTTTACTCACCCGTCCGCCGCTCTCAAGAGAAGCAAGCTTCTCTCTACCGCTCGACTTGCATGTGTTAGGCCTGCCGCCAGCGTTCAATCTGAGCCATGATCAAACTCTTCAGTTCAAACATCTTTGGGTTTTTAAGAAACCCTAAACTTGGCTCAGCAATCGTTGGTTACATCTTTGATTTCTCGCGGAGTAACTTGTGATGCTGATAATCTTGTTGACTATCAGTCTGACCCCACAAGCACCCACACGAATTGCTTGATTCAGTTGTTAAAGAGCGGTTGGTTAAGATGTTTCGTCTCAACCGAGGCGCGCATTCTACAGCAGCCTCATTTGCTGTCAAGCGGTTATTTTCAGAAGTTTTCGAAGATTTCTTCAACAACTTCA
>NZ_CVTV01000044.1:0-77395 GCF_900004865.1 Pseudomonas sp. 37 R 15
TCGAACTTTCGGTTCATCTCGTCTTCACACACCGCAATCTGATGCTCGTTAGAGTAGTCAAATTGCTTGGGTGTTATATGGTCAAGCCTCACGGGCAATTAGTATTGGTTAGCTCAACGCCTCACAGCGCTTACACACCCAACCTATCAACGTCGTAGTCTTCGACGGCCCTTCAGGGAACTCAAGGTTCCAGTGAGATCTCATCTTGAGGCTAGTTTCCCGCTTAGATGCTTTCAGCGGTTATCTATTCCGAACATAGCTACCCGGCAATGCCACTGGCGTGACAACCGGAACACCAGAGGTTCGTCCACTCCGGTCCTCTCGTACTAGGAGCAGCCCCTCTCAAATCTCAAACGTCCACGGCAGATAGGGACCGAACTGTCTCACGACGTTCTAAACCCAGCTCGCGTACCACTTTAAATGGCGAACAGCCATACCCTTGGGACCGGCTTCAGCCCCAGGATGTGATGAGCCGACATCGAGGTGCCAAACACCGCCGTCGATATGAACTCTTGGGCGGTATCAGCCTGTTATCCCCGGAGTACCTTTTATCCGTTGAGCGATGGCCCTTCCATACAGAACCACCGGATCACTAAGACCTACTTTCGTACCTGCTCGACGTGTCTGTCTCGCAGTCAAGCGCGCTTTTGCCTTTATACTCTACGACCGATTTCCGACCGGTCTGAGCGCACCTTCGTACTCCTCCGTTACTCTTTAGGAGGAGACCGCCCCAGTCAAACTACCCACCATACACTGTCCTCGATCCGGATAACGGACCTGAGTTAGAACCTCAAAGTTGCCAGGGTGGTATTTCAAGGTTGGCTCCACGCAGACTGGCGTCCACGCTTCAAAGCCTCCCACCTATCCTACACAAGCAAATTCAAAGTCCAGTGCAAAGCTATAGTAAAGGTTCACGGGGTCTTTCCGTCTAGCCGCGGATACACTGCATCTTCACAGCGATTTCAATTTCACTGAGTCTCGGGTGGAGACAGCGCCGCCATCGTTACGCCATTCGTGCAGGTCGGAACTTACCCGACAAGGAATTTCGCTACCTTAGGACCGTTATAGTTACGGCCGCCGTTTACCGGGGCTTCGATCAAGAGCTTCGCGTTAGCTAACCCCATCAATTAACCTTCCGGCACCGGGCAGGCGTCACACCCTATACGTCCACTTTCGTGTTTGCAGAGTGCTGTGTTTTTAATAAACAGTCGCAGCGGCCTGGTATCTTCGACCGGCATGAGCTTACGGAGCAAGTCCTTCACCCTCACCGGCGCACCTTCTCCCGAAGTTACGGTGCCATTTTGCCTAGTTCCTTCACCCGAGTTCTCTCAAGCGCCTTGGTATTCTCTACCCAACCACCTGTGTCGGTTTGGGGTACGGTTCCTGGTTACCTGAAGCTTAGAAGCTTTTCTTGGAAGCATGGCATCAACCACTTCGTCATCTAAAAGATAACTCGTCATCAGCTCTCGGCCTTAAGATCCCGGATTTACCTAAGATCTCAGCCTACCACCTTAAACTTGGACAACCAACGCCAAGCTGGCCTAGCCTTCTCCGTCCCTCCATCGCAATAACCAGAAGTACAGGAATATTAACCTGTTTTCCATCGACTACGCTTTTCAGCCTCGCCTTAGGGACCGACTAACCCTGCGTCGATTAACGTTGCGCAGGAAACCTTGGTCTTTCGGCGTGGGTGTTTTTCACACCCATTGTCGTTACTCATGTCAGCATTCGCACTTCTGATACCTCCAGCAAGCTTCTCAACTCACCTTCACAGGCTTACAGAACGCTCCTCTACCGCATCACTTACGTGATACCCGTAGCTTCGGTGTATGGTTTGAGCCCCGTTACATCTTCCGCGCAGGCCGACTCGACTAGTGAGCTATTACGCTTTCTTTAAAGGGTGGCTGCTTCTAAGCCAACCTCCTAGCTGTCTAAGCCTTCCCACATCGTTTCCCACTTAACCATAACTTTGGGACCTTAGCTGACGGTCTGGGTTGTTTCCCTTTTCACGACGGACGTTAGCACCCGCCGTGTGTCTCCCATGCTCGGCACTTGTAGGTATTCGGAGTTTGCATCGGTTTGGTAAGTCGGGATGACCCCCTAGCCGAAACAGTGCTCTACCCCCTACAGTGATACATGAGGCGCTACCTAAATAGCTTTCGAGGAGAACCAGCTATCTCCGAGCTTGATTAGCCTTTCACTCCGATCCACAGGTCATCCGCTAACTTTTCAACGGTAGTCGGTTCGGTCCTCCAGTTAGTGTTACCCAACCTTCAACCTGCCCATGGATAGATCGCCCGGTTTCGGGTCTATTCCCAGCGACTAGACGCCCTATTAAGACTCGCTTTCGCTACGCCTCCCCTATTCGGTTAAGCTCGCCACTGAAAATAAGTCGCTGACCCATTATACAAAAGGTACGCAGTCACCCAACAAAGTGGGCTCCCACTGCTTGTACGCATACGGTTTCAGGATCTATTTCACTCCCCTCTCCGGGGTTCTTTTCGCCTTTCCCTCACGGTACTAGTTCACTATCGGTCAGTCAGTAGTATTTAGCCTTGGAGGATGGTCCCCCCATATTCAGACAAAGTTTCTCGTGCTCCGTCCTACTCGATTTCATGACTAAGAGATTTTCGCGTACAGGGCTATCACCCACTATGGCCGCACTTTCCAGAGCGTTCCGCTAATCTCAAAGCCACTTAAGGGCTAGTCCCCGTTCGCTCGCCACTACTAAGGGAATCTCGGTTGATTTCTTTTCCTCAGGGTACTTAGATGTTTCAGTTCCCCTGGTTCGCCTCTTACGCCTATGTATTCAGCGTAAGATAACCATCTTATGATGGCTGGGTTCCCCCATTCAGACATCTCCGGATCAAAGTCTGTTTGCCGACTCCCCGAAGCTTTTCGCAGGCTACCACGTCTTTCATCGCCTCTGACTGCCAAGGCATCCACCGTATGCGCTTCTTCACTTGACCATATAACCCCAAGCAATCTGGTTATACTGTGAAGACAACATTCGCCGAAAATTCGAATTTCTCGTTAAGAGAACTCACAAATTTTACCTTAGCCTGATCCGTTACCAGTGAAAGTAACGTTCAGTCTATCTTTCTATCACATACCCAAATTTTTAAAGAACGATCTAATCAAAGACTAGAAATCAATATTCACTTCAGAATATTCATTTCTAAACTCTAACAGCAGAAGCAGTTAATGGTGGAGCCAAACGGGATCGAACCGTTGACCTCCTGCGTGCAAGGCAGGCGCTCTCCCAGCTGAGCTATGGCCCCGCTTTTAAACGGGTTGCGACACTAAAATTGGTGGGTCTGGGCAGATTCGAACTGCCGACCTCACCCTTATCAGGGGTGCGCTCTAACCAACTGAGCTACAGACCCAATTTTGATGCGTTACGCAATCAAACTTGAAGCTTGTAGCTCAAAGCTTGAAGCTGCTTCTATCGTCTTCTTCAATGAATCAAGCAATTCGTGTGGGAACTTATGGAGCAGCTGATGTCGTCGATTAAGGAGGTGATCCAGCCGCAGGTTCCCCTACGGCTACCTTGTTACGACTTCACCCCAGTCATGAATCACACCGTGGTAACCGTCCTCCCGAAGGTTAGACTAGCTACTTCTGGTGCAACCCACTCCCATGGTGTGACGGGCGGTGTGTACAAGGCCCGGGAACGTATTCACCGCGACATTCTGATTCGCGATTACTAGCGATTCCGACTTCACGCAGTCGAGTTGCAGACTGCGATCCGGACTACGATCGGTTTTGTGGGATTAGCTCCACCTCGCGGCTTGGCAACCCTCTGTACCGACCATTGTAGCACGTGTGTAGCCCAGGCCGTAAGGGCCATGATGACTTGACGTCATCCCCACCTTCCTCCGGTTTGTCACCGGCAGTCTCCTTAGAGTGCCCACCATAACGTGCTGGTAACTAAGGACAAGGGTTGCGCTCGTTACGGGACTTAACCCAACATCTCACGACACGAGCTGACGACAGCCATGCAGCACCTGTCTCAATGTTCCCGAAGGCACCAATCTATCTCTAGAAAGTTCATTGGATGTCAAGGCCTGGTAAGGTTCTTCGCGTTGCTTCGAATTAAACCACATGCTCCACCGCTTGTGCGGGCCCCCGTCAATTCATTTGAGTTTTAACCTTGCGGCCGTACTCCCCAGGCGGTCAACTTAATGCGTTAGCTGCGCCACTAAGAGCTCAAGGCTCCCAACGGCTAGTTGACATCGTTTACGGCGTGGACTACCAGGGTATCTAATCCTGTTTGCTCCCCACGCTTTCGCACCTCAGTGTCAGTGTTGGTCCAGGTGGTCGCCTTCGCCACTGGTGTTCCTTCCTATATCTACGCATTTCACCGCTACACAGGAAATTCCACCACCCTCTACCACACTCTAGTCAGTCAGTTTTGAATGCAGTTCCCAGGTTGAGCCCGGGGATTTCACATCCAACTTAACAAACCACCTACGCGCGCTTTACGCCCAGTAATTCCGATTAACGCTTGCACCCTCTGTATTACCGCGGCTGCTGGCACAGAGTTAGCCGGTGCTTATTCTGTCGGTAACGTCAAAACAATCACGTATTAGGTAACTGCCCTTCCTCCCAACTTAAAGTGCTTTACAATCCGAAGACCTTCTTCACACACGCGGCATGGCTGGATCAGGCTTTCGCCCATTGTCCAATATTCCCCACTGCTGCCTCCCGTAGGAGTCTGGACCGTGTCTCAGTTCCAGTGTGACTGATCATCCTCTCAGACCAGTTACGGATCGTCGCCTTGGTGAGCCATTACCTCACCAACTAGCTAATCCGACCTAGGCTCATCTGATAGCGCAAGGCCCGAAGGTCCCCTGCTTTCTCCCGTAGGACGTATGCGGTATTAGCGTCCGTTTCCGAACGTTATCCCCCACTACCAGGCAGATTCCTAGGCTTTACTCACCCGTCCGCCGCTCTCAAGAGAAGCAAGCTTCTCTCTACCGCTCGACTTGCATGTGTTAGGCCTGCCGCCAGCGTTCAATCTGAGCCATGATCAAACTCTTCAGTTCAAACATCTTTGGGTTTTTAAGAAACCCTAAACTTGGCTCAGCAATCGTTGGTTACATCTTTGATTTCTCGCGGAGTAACTTGTGATGCTGATAATCTTGTTGACTATCAGTCTGACTCCACAAGCACCCACACGAATTGCTTGATTCAGTTGTTAAAGAGCGGTTGGTTAAGATCTTTCGTCTCAAACGAGGCGCGCATTCTACAGCAGCCTCATTTGCTGTCAAGTGGTTATTTTCAGAAGTTTTCGAAGATTTCTTCAACAACTTCAACCACTTGCGCTTGCGATCTCTCGTAAGCGGGAGGCGAATTATACAGCGTTACACGCTGCTGTCAACACCTCTTTTTCAACTTCCTGCTGGCTTCGCTGAACTGAAGCAACTTGCTGTCGAAAACTGCTTAACTCGTTGTTTACCAAGGAGTTTTCCGTTTCGACTGCGCCGGAAGTGGGGCGAATTATAGACAGATAAAATTCTACGTCAACCGTTAATGTGAACTTTCTATCAATCCCGTTTAAACCCCCTCAGCCCTTGCTCAACTGAGCAATATATTGCTCAATCCGTGACCGTTAAGCATCATAATCCCTCTGCCCTTCTATATATGACTTCGGACAACACCTTCAATGACTACCCCACCCCGCAGCCTGGCCTGCGCACTCTTCCCCGTTGGCCTGCTGTTGATCGCGATGGCATCCATCCAGTCCGGCGCCTCGCTGGCCAAAAGCATGTTCCCGATTATTGGTGCGCAAGGAACTACCACCCTGCGCTTGATCTTCGCCAGCGTGATCATGCTGCTTCTATTGCGCCCATGGCGTGCCAAGCTGACGGCCAGGTCCCTGCGCACGGTCGTTGTCTACGGCATGGCGCTGGGCGGCATGAACTTTCTCTTCTATATGTCGCTGCGCACCGTCCCCCTGGGTATTGCGGTCGCCCTGGAATTCACGGGCCCGCTCGCCGTCGCCATCTATGCATCGCGCCGGGCAGTGGACTTTTTGTGGGTCGCGCTGGCGATCATCGGTTTGCTCCTGTTGATTCCGATGGGACAAGCCAGCAGTGGCATTGACGTGGTGGGTGCCGCGTATGCACTCGGCGCCGGCGTTTGCTGGGCGCTTTACATTCTGTTCGGCCAAAAGGCGGGTAACGATAACGGCGTGCAAACCGCCGCGCTCGGCGTAATGATCGCTGCTTTATTCGTCGCACCCATCGGCATCGTGCACGCCGGTACCGCGTTGCTGACCCCCGCGCTGATTCCTGTCGCCATCGGCGTGGCTATCTTGTCTACGGCACTGCCCTACACATTGGAAATGGTTGCGCTCACCCGCCTGCCCGCTCGCACTTTCGGTACCCTGATGAGTATCGAGCCGGCGTTCGGCGCCCTCTCCGGTCTGTTCTTCCTGCATGAGCAACTGACGCTCGCGCAATGGCTGGCCATCACCTGCATTATCCTGGCCTCTGTCGGTGCGACGCTGACAATGCGCAACGAATCCAAACCGCTGGTACCCGCCGACTGACGCTGTTTGCAGGCAGCTCTGGTATTTAACGCTCATTTAGGCCATGTTTAGGCTCGTAAAACGAATGTCCTTCATGGAGAAGTTCGACACGGACAGCATGAACGCTACGCTCGAGAGCGAGTAAAAGCCGACTTCGATCCTTTTGCGAAGCGGCTATTTAAGGATTGGAATGAATCGAATTTTGATACTGTTGCTGGTCGTAGGCATTGCTGGTTGTGCCGCGACCACTAAAACAGAAGTGAAACGGGGCAAGAAAGGGCTGCATATCAACTGTTCGGGCCTGTCCTCCTCCTGGGACCAGTGCTACACCAGCGCAGCCAATTCATGTGGTGCCAAGGGATATCGGGTTATCGCCAAATCCGGCGACAATTCCGAGGAGCCAGGGGATTACCCCTTCGGCCTCAACCCTGCCGGCTACACCAGCCGCAGCATGATCGTCATTTGCAAATAGGTACCTGAGCGACGCACAACAAGAACGTCGCACTGGTAGTCAGCGCCGGCAATGCGACGCTGTTTTCGGTCAGGACCGTGTGGATTTCGTGCGCGAAGCCCTGAGCCAGTCCTGAATCAGATCGCCGCTGTACGCACCTGCAACCACTCGAGCGCATCGCCACTGAGCAACGGGCTCAAACGCTCGCGCACCTGGGCATGATAAGCGTTGAACCACTCGCGCTCATCAGTACTGAGCAAGGACGGCTCCAGGCAACGGGTGTCGATCGGGCACAGCGTCAGTGTTTCGAACTTGAGGAATTCACCAAACTCGGTCGTCCCCGCTTCACGGTTCAACACCAGGTTCTCGATCCGCACGCCCCAACGCCCAGGGCGGTAGGTACCCGGCTCGATCGAAGTAATCATGCCCGGCTGCATCGCCGTCTGCGGTGCGGCCAACGCCTGGTAGGCGATCACTTGCGGCCCCTCGTGCACGTTGAGGAAATACCCTACACCGTGCCCCGTACCATGACCGTAATCCACGCCTTCGGCCCAGATCGGCGCACGTGCGATGGCATCGAGCAGCGGCGACAGGATGCCTTTGGGGAAATGGGCACGGGACAAGGCAATCACGCCCTTGAGCACCCGCGTGCAATCGCGTTTCTGCTCTTCACTCGGCGTACCGATGGGTACCATCCGCGTGATATCCGTCGTGCCACCCAGGTACTGGCCACCCGAGTCGATCAGCAACAAGCCATCGCCTTCGATCACCGCATGTTCTTCCGGCGTGGCGTGGTAGTGCGGCATCGCGCCGTTGGCATTGAAGGCCGCGATGGTGTTGAAACTCAGCGATACATAACCCGGACGACGGGTACGCGCCGCGGTCAGACGCTCGTCGATAGTCAACTCGGTAATGCGCTCGCGCCCCAGGGCCGTTTCCAGCCAGGCGAAAAATTCGCACAAGGCGGCGCCGTCCTGCTCCATGGCCTGACGGATATGTTCGGCATCAGCCAGGCTTTTACGCGACTTGGCCAGGGTGGTCGGGTTCAAACCTTCCACCCGCTTCACACCGGCGTCGAGATGTTCCAGTAGACCGGCCGTGACGCGTGCCGGATCAATTTGCAGACTTGCCCCTGCCGGTACAGCTCGCAGCGCGTCGGCCACGTCACTGTAGTCGCGTACGGTCACGCCATCGCGCTCGAGCGCCGCCCGCAGTTGGGCATCGACTTTGCTCAGCGCCACGAACAGGGTGGCCTGCTGCTGATTGATCAAGGCGAAAGACACGAATACCGGATTGAACGACACATCGCCACCGCGCAGGTTAAACAACCAGGCGATGTCATCCAGTGTCGCGATGAAATGCCAGTCAGCACCGTTGTCTTTCAGGCTGGCGCGCAGGGCCGCGAGTTTCTCGCCACGGCTGAGGGTCGCTTGCGGGGGCAAATGCTGATAGATCGGCTGGTTCGGCAGCGCCGGGCGGTCATGCCAGACGTCATTGAGCAGGTCGACATCGGTACGCAAGCGCGCACCACGCTCAGCCAGCTTGCCACCCAGGGTCCGTGCCGACGCCACGGCCATTACCGCGCCATCCACGGCCACCACGCCGCCTTCCGGGGTTTGTTCAGCCAGCCACTCCAGGGGGCCGGGTTGGCCCGGTTGCAGTTTGACCAGCTCGATGCCACTGCCTTTGAGTTCCTTGGTCGCCTGTTCCCAGTAACGGCTGTCGGCCCACACACCGGCAAAATCCGCGGTGACGATCAGCGTTCCCACCGAACCATGAAAGCCCGACAACCATTGGCGCCCCTGCCAGTATCCCGGCAGGTACTCGGACAAATGCGGATCCGCGGACGGCACCAGCAGGGCGTGAATGCCCTCTTGGCGCATCAGCTCACGGGTCTGCGCCAGGCGCTGGGGAACCGTTCCATGGGTCAAAGGCTGCGTACTCATTGTGTCTCCTGCTAACCACTAATAATTGTTATGGACTGCGGATACGTTTCAGACGGCCCAGAACGCCGGTGCGCTGGCCAGGGTCGACTTGATCAGTTGTGCCGCTTCGTCGATATCCCGCTCGGTAGTAAACCGGCCGAGACTCAAGCGAATGGTACGGGCGGCGCTGCGAGCGTCATGCCCCAGGGCCAGAAGCACATGGGACGGCGCGTTGCTGGCCGAATTGCACGCTGAAGTCGCCGAAAAGGCAATACCGGCGCTCAACGCACTGGCGTTGAATTCGCCTTCGCTGAACGTAAGGCTCAGGGTGTGGGGAATTCGCTGTACAGGGCTGCCGTTGAGGCGCACGCCCGCAATCGACCCCAATTGATCCAGCAGACGCTGACGCAAGGCCGCGATGTGTGCCTTCTCCTCGGCAAAAGACGCCGCCGCCAGGGCGAACGCCGTGCCCATGCCCGCGATCTGGTGAGTCGCCAGGGTCCCCGAACGCAAGCCGCCCTCATGACCGCCGCCATGAATCTGCGCCAATACCTTCTGCTGCGCCCTGGGCCCCACGTACAACGCGCCGATACCTTTCGGACCGTAGAGCTTGTGGGCCGAAAACGACATCAAGTCCACCGGCCACTGCGCCAGGTCGATCGCGACCTTGCCCGCGCCCTGAGCCGCGTCCACATGGAACAACGCCCCCTGTTCACGCACCCGCGCGCCGATGGCCGGGATATCGCTCAACGTGCCCAGTTCGTTATTGACCAGCATCAGCGACACCAGAAAGGTGTCTTCACGCAATGCCTCACTGACGGCTTCGACACTGATCAGGCCTTCGGCATCGGGCACCAGGTAGGTCACCGCCACCCCGGCTTCCTGCAATTGCCGCGCGGTGTCGAGCGTCGCCTTGTGTTCGATCTGGCTGGTGATGATATGCCCGCCCGTTACGCCACGGGCCTGGGCCACGCCTTTGATCGCCAGGTTATTGGACTCGGTGGCGCCGGAGGTCCAGACAATCTGCTCGGGCTGGGCGCCGACCAGTTCGGCCACCTGCTCACGCGCCTGCTCAACCGTTCGCCGGGCCGCCTGGCCGAACGCGTGGGAGCTGGACGCAGGATTACCGAAATTGGCATTGAAGCCCAGACACTCAACCATCACCTGGATGACTCGCTCATCCACCGGCGTAGTGGCGGCGTAGTCGAAATACAACGGACGTTTATTCATGGCGTTAAAAACTCGCAGAGCGTGTTCCCGAGAGCAGTGTCGCGGGGGCATCGAACAGAACAGAGGTTGTCAGATTTAACTGATCGGATGCCGTTAAAGAAGGACCACTGTATGAAAATGTGCGTCGGAACGCTCCTGAAATTCAGCTTAACAGGCTGAAGTCACAGCATGGAAAACAAAAAACCCGAGATTCCTTATGGGAAACCCGGGTTCTTCACCGCAACAGCGCCGCTCAACTGGGGCGATCCTTCAGGGCTACGCTGCGCTCGGCATTCATTTCGCCCTGATGATCAAAACCGAAAGACTGCTGTGGCTGGCCGGTCAGTGCCGCGCGCTGGCGTTGATAGTCATCGAATGACAAACCCCGACGACTCAGCGCTTCGAGCGCCAGTTGCTGGGTTTCCTGCGCCGTGTAAGGGCGCAGCTCAGGGGATGGATGGGTCGCGCATCCGGCGAGGACAGAGGTGACAAGCAACAGCGAAACAGCGAGTGAACGGATCATGGCGGTGGCCCTGCAAAGGAGGTGTCGAATCAATGAACACAGGCTACTCCGGCCCCCGCACGCTGAAAAATCACCGTCCTCGATAGTCGCTATCAACCGTTACGGCAGGCTCGATAAGCACAACCATTTATTCTTTTAAGATCTATAAATATGTAAATCAATTAATTTACGGAATATAAGAATCCCTCTATAAACAACGCTGCCCACCAACGTTGCTACGTCTCGCCAAAGGCATTTCCCGCATTTTATTTCCAAGAGAGGTGTCCATGCAGTTACTAACCCTCCCCCCCTCGCCCGCCCTCGCGACCTCCATCCGTGCCACGGCCCAAGTATTCGAAGACCCGAAATCCAAGGCCCTGCTCGATCACATCCAGCAAGTGGCCCCCAGCGAAGCCAGCGTGCTGATCATCGGCGAAACCGGCACCGGCAAGGAACTGGTAGCGCGGCACATCCACACGCTCAGCGCGCGGCGCAACCGGCCATTCGTGGCGGTTAACTGCGGGGCGTTTTCTGAATCCCTTGTCGAAGCCGAGCTGTTCGGCCACGAAAAAGGCGCCTTTACCGGCGCCCTCTGTGCCAAGGCGGGCTGGTTCGAAGAGGCCGATGGCGGCACCTTGTTCCTTGATGAAATCGGCGATTTGCCCCTGGCGATTCAGGTCAAGCTGCTTCGGGTGCTGCAGGAACGTGAAGTGGTACGCCTGGGCTCGCGCAAGAGTATTCCTATCGACGTGCGGGTACTGGCGGCAACCAATGTACAACTGGAAAAAGCCATCAACGCCGGGCATTTCCGCGAAGACCTTTACTACCGCCTCGACGTAGTCAGCCTGGAGCTCAGCCCACTGCGCGAGCGCCCCGGCGATGTCCTGCCGCTGACCCGACACTTCATCGACGCCTACAGCCGACGCCTGGGTTATGGCCCGATCACCATCAGCCGCGAGGCGGAACACAAACTCAGGAGCTACAGCTGGCCGGGCAATATTCGCGAGCTGGAAAACGTGATTCATCACACGCTGCTGATCTGCCGCAACAGCGTGATCGAACGCGATGATCTGCGCCTGTCGAACCTGCGCATCGAGCGCCAGGACGACAGCCAGCAAGGCACCGACAACAGCGCCGACGCACTGCTTGCGCGCGCCTTTCAAAAACTGTTCGAGGAACAGGCCGGCGCCTTGCACGAAAAGGTCGAGGACGCGCTGTTACGCGCCGCTTATCGCTTCAGCCACTATAACCAGGTGCATACCGCCAGCCTCCTGGGTTTGAGCCGCAACGTCACGCGCGCGCGGCTGATCAAGATCGGCGAGTTGGCGGTGAACAAGCGCAGGCCTGGGGCAAACCTGCAGGGCGAGCGAATGCTGCATCTATCCATTTAGGCGGCAGTGCAAGGCGTCGTCA
The DNA here is from genome assembly GCF_900004865.1 of Pseudomonas sp. 37 R 15. Taxonomy (NCBI): domain Bacteria; kingdom Pseudomonadati; phylum Pseudomonadota; class Gammaproteobacteria; order Pseudomonadales; family Pseudomonadaceae; genus Pseudomonas; species Pseudomonas sp. 37 R 15. The sequence continues at coordinate 12,036 of NZ_CVTV01000044.1, forward strand.
TGGCTGCGCTCAAAACTGCGCAGCACCTGGAACGAATCAAAGATCACCGCCTGGGCCCGGTGCACTCGAATCAGCGTCCAGAATTCCTCGCCGCCTTGCTCGAAGCGCCTGAAGGCCGCCTCGCCATCCTCACGGGATTGCCATTGCAGGTAGTTGAGCACCCGCCGCCCGTCATCGCTGACCTGCACGCTCGCACTCAAAAAGCCGCCATAGCTTTGCGCCAGTCGCTCGCTTTGCAGGGACAAGGCCGCCACCAGGGCAGATTGCTGGCGCGGGTCGATCTGAAATTCGATCAACTGTGTGAAGCTGCGACTTTTCTCTGATAACTGCATGAACACTCCCCTTTCTTTGTAGGCAGAATCTTGCGATCCAGTGCCATGCAGGGTAAAACCTCTAGTTAAGTCAAGGTCAAGCGCTGAATCGGGGTTTTTATGCTCAACAAGGAACTCACCGTTGGCCAATTGGCTGCTCGCAGCGGCGTGGCCGTCACCGCCCTGCATTTCTACGAAACCAAGGGGCTGATCAAAAGCCATCGCAACGCCGGCAACCAGCGGCGCTACCCACGGGATGTGTTGCGGCGGGTGGTGGTGATCAAGATCGCCCAGCGCCTGGGAATTCCGCTGGCGACCATTGGCGAGGCGTTGCAGGCATTGCCCGATGGCCGAACGCCCACTGCCAAGGATTGGGCACGCCTGTCGGCACGCTGGCGGGAAGACCTGGATGAGCGGATCAACAAATTGTCGCTGCTGCGCGACAAACTCGATGGCTGCATAGGCTGCGGGTGCCTGTCGATGGAGGCGTGCCCGCTGCGCAACCAGGGCGACCAACTCGGTGAGCGCGGGCCGGGTGCGCAGTTGCTGGAGCCTACTGCACAATCCTGAGTGGCCGACCCGATCCCTGTGGGCGCTGCGCGGACGCCAGTTCCCTTGCCACAGTGGCGATCAACGCGTGGGCGGTGACCCCGACGCGTCCGGCCGGTCCCGGTAAGCCGTGCAGCCCAGCCACAAGGTCATCACTGCCAACGCCGTCAGCGGCAGCCCGTGGAACAGCACGATCACCTGGGCCGGCGTCCACGTCACATAGAACGGCCCGACCACCAGCATCCCTACACCAAAACCTGCCATCTGAATCAGGGTCAACAAGCTGAACAGCGGCAGGCGCAAGCTATCTGGCTCGCTTTGCGCGCGGGAGACCAGCGCCACTTCGGACAGCCCGTCCCCCAACCCTGCCCACACCACCAACAGCAGCGCCAGCCACAATTCGGTTTGCTGGAAGGTCAGGATAAAGCCGCTGGACATCAGCGCCACCCCAAACATGAACAACCGCTCCATGCTTGGCGTGCCGCGCCCCTTCAACAGCGCACTGGCGATACGCGCCCCGATAAACTTGCCACAGGCCCAGACCGCCAGCAGATACCCCATCACCGTCTTGGCCGTGTCCGGGGAAATGTACTGGGACAGCACCGGCCAGCCGACGTTATGCGCCGCGCTGCCGAGGGTGTCGAGCATGCTGATCAACAACATGGCGGCCAGCACCGGCGCGCCGCGCAGTCCCTTGGTCAACGCCTGCCACTCGGCCGAAAGAGCGCGATGCGTGGCGACGGTAGCGCTGTACAACCCCCGCAGTGGCATGACCAGGCAAGCGGCTATCACATAGGTGCCGATATTCGCCGCGAATACCGCCTCGAATCCCCCCGTGGCAATCAGCAGCCCCGACAGCAAGCTGCCGAACACCGCGCCGGTCGCGGCCGCCGAGGTGATCCAGGCGTTGGTATCAACCCGCTGCTCAAGGGCAACCCAGGTGGGCAACTGGCTGTTGAGGCCGATGGCAAACAGCGAATTGCACAGGCCGATGCCAAAGGCGATGAACGGCAGCAGACTGAGTTGATGCGCTGGGATCAGCAGCAGCAACGGCATCAGCAACAGTGCTCGCGCCAGGTCCAGCCCGGCCAAGGTGCCGCGCCCGGCGAAACGCCGGAAAAACGGGATGCCGAACAGGCTCGCGGCAATGCCACCAGTCACGCGGCACGCCAGGAAGATGCTGACGAACACCACGCTTTGGCTGAGCCAGTAGACATAGGTGGACAAGGCCACCATGTTGAGGAAGGCGCCAAAGTCCGACACGCCGCGAGCGAAGATGATCAGCCGCGCGTTGCGGATCGACAGGTATAACTGTTGATCGTGGCTCATGCAGGCAGCGCCGCTTGATCATCCGGCACGCTGCGCAGGCTGACCAGCAGTATGTCGCGCCAGGCCGGTGTCGACTCGACCTTTGGCCGCACATCGCCGGCGCGGTGATAGAGCCCTCGGTCATCGATCACGATGGTTTCCAAAAAGCGCGTCATCGGCAGATTCAACACGCGACTGTGTTCCTCATCACTGGTAAACACTTCCGAGACCACCGGCAGCGTGTTGTGCTCGCCGATAAAATGCATGAACACCCAATCCAGACCATCCTGGTGAATCCCCGACGTAGTGGGGCTGCACGCTTGCGCGTCCGCCCGCACACGGAACTGGTGGATGTCGATGGTATGACTCCGCTCGCCCAGGTGCGGTGCGATCACCGCCAGGTCGGTGGCCAACAGCTTGCGCATCAGCGGATGTTCGATAAAGCCTTCCTCGCTGTAGCTCAAATGGTTCACCCCCTGGCGATAGTTGACGGCGTAGGTGACCGGCGACTTGAACGCGGTTCTCCTGTCGATCTGCAACTGCCGTGAGGGTGATAAACGATAGCGCAGAATACGCCGCTCGCGATGGGTGTAGGCCTTGAACGCTTCGTCGCGCACCAGGTTGGCCCAGTACGCGCGAAAGCTCTGCTCTTCGCCCGCCTCGACACTGACCAACTCGCCAAAGTCAGGGCGATGGCAGTAATGGTGCTCGCGCAAGTGCGCGGAAACTGTCGGGATATCCATATCGCTAGCCTGCCACCGGGTTGTCGATGATGACGCGCAAGTGCTGGCCGACCGCATCATGCAGTGCGCGCGCATCGCCAGCGCCTGCAACCCTGGCCCAGCACTTGAGCAGATAGTGCTCCTCGATATCCGCATCGATCATGTGCCCCGGCTCCTGCTGGGCATACTCGAGCACCGCGACGTTCTGCTCGAGGAACTCCACGCCCTCAATGCCCTGAAACCGACCGCTGTGCTGCGGGTAGATCGCCAGCATCGCGTAATGTTGCCCGGCCTCGGCCACCTTGCGTGCGCCCGCTTCCAACTGCGCGGCGATCCCCTGGCCGCCCGTCAGCAACGAAAGATACAGCTGATAGGGATCGATACCGGCCAGATCGCGAAACGCCGCGTTCACATAGAGCCCGCCCACGCGCGGGTTGATCTCGATCACCACAGGGCCCTGCGGGGTCATGCGGAACTCGAAATGCACCACGGCGTTGGTCAGGCCGACCGCGTTCAGGCACGCCACGGCGTACGCGCGGATCTGCTCGCACTCACGGTCGGTGAAGGAGGTCGGAGGGGAAATCAGCAGGTTTTCGAGAACCGTGCCACTGCGCTCGGTCAGCAACAGTTTTTCGTTGATCAGCAGTGGATGCACACGCTCGCCAGCCACCACACACTCCACGCTGCCTTCGATACCCGGGATGTAGCCCTCCAGCAGGAGACTGCGCCCGGGAATGTAGTCATGCCGTTGGCCGTCGTCCTCCAGTAAAGTCTGCGCACAGCCATAGAAATCCGCGTACGCCGCCGTGGCGTGGTCTTTGACAAACAGCGCGTAGTGGCTGCGCAGTTCCGCCCAATTGGCGCATTTCCTGATAAACGCCGAAGCGCCGCCAAACGGCGGTTTGGCGATCAGCGGGTAGCCGACCCGTTCAGCCTGTTGCTGGAGTTGCTCTTCGTTATTGCACAGCGCAAACGGCACCGAGGCAATGGCGTGCTGTTTCAGCCTCTTGCGCATCAGGAACTTGTTGTTGCACGCCGCAACTGCCTCGGGGCGGCTGTGCACCAGGCCCAGACGCTGGGAAGCCCGCGCAACGATACAGCCGACTTCGCCCAGCGCAGACGGATGGCCGGCCTGGCAGAAAATCCCGCGAATCTGATACTGCCCATCGAGCTGGCCGACCAACTCCAGAATGGCCTGCTCGTTGAGGGCGTCGAGCAGGAACACCGCATCACTGTCATCCCTGAGCCTTTGCACATGCCTGCGCCCTGCGACGCCCGCCGTCAGACACACCAGGCCCTCGGCGCGGGCAGCCGCGAAGTGTGGCTCCCGGTAGTTATAACGAACAGATGTACTGTCATCGACATCGATAAAAAGGATGGCGTCTTGTTTCATGCTTAATACCGCCTCAGTGCATAAGTTGATTCAGGCATCCTGCCAACTGCACCACTGCCCTTCCCAGTTACGGAATCGGTAATGGCGCTGTCCATCGCGAACTTCGAAGTACGGCAAGTCCTCAGGTTTTTCAAAGTCCAGCAGCGGCACCGTAAACTTGCCTTGGGCGTGCGGTAGAACATATTCCGGCAGGGCGATATTGGACACTCGCCGCTTGAGGCGATCCATGATGGCGATGGCCTGACTGATCGAGGCCTTGTATTCCGACGCCCCGGGTGAAAACGGCATGAAGTGATATAAGTAATAAGGCTTCACACCCAAACGATAAAGATCGATAAACAGTTTATGCAGGGTCGCTTCATCGTCGTTGACGCCGCGCAACAACGGCATGTTGGAAAACACGATCGGCACCACGCCCTGAATACGTTTGACCGCCACCGCAAAGTCAGCGCTGAGTTCGAGCGGATGGCAGACGTGCACGCCAAACGCATTGACCTTGTACTTTTCCAACATCGCGATCAACTCATCGGTCACGCGAAACGGGTTGAAACTCAAGGCCCGCGAGTGAACGCGGATCAGCAGGTCGTCACTGATTCCGCGCAGTGCGGCCAGGTACTCTTCAAGCTTGCGGTCGGCCAGCATCAGCGGATCGCCGCCGCTGAGAATCACTTCTTCGATGGTCGGGTTGGCGCGGATGTACTCCACCGATTCCATGAAGGAATCCCGGCTGGCGTTGGCCTTGTCAGTGCCCACCTGCAACGTGCGCAGCGCTTCGAAGCAGAACTGGCAATAGGCATTGCAGGTATTGGTGGTGCGCAGGATGACGCGATTGTCGTACTTGTGCTGGCAGATGGGCGTCTTCATTTCATGGCCCAGCTCCCAGTTCTCGGAAGTGCCATCGTAATCACCCTCGATCTGCTCACTCCAGTACGGCACCACTTGCCGCCACAGCGGGTGGTCCATGACTGTGCCACTGGTGAGGGAACGCTTGATCAGATCGATGTAGTAAGGCGTGATCTGCATCTTGCGCCCGAGCAGGTTATGTTCGATGTGCGCAGTCGTTTCCTCGCCCCAACCACCGCAGGCAGCGCGAAGCGTCGGCTCATCACGCAAGGCATTCTTCTGCTGCCAGCGCCAGTCCTGCCACTGCACCGAGCGGTGAATTTCTTGATCAAAAATCGACATGAGTAGGTACTCTCTGTTCAGGCAAATGAACGCGTGCCCTTCCCTGGCGGGAACAGCGATATTCGCAACAATGACAATCGACTTGGGCGGCAGGCGGCGATCAAATGGCCGATGCAATCAGCCACGTTGAAAAGCAATAACAACTTGTTATAGAGGGGGTCGGATAAGCGACGGAGACGGTCATTTAACACACTTCCTTTTTTTTAAAATTATCTGACTTCCATGCCGACACCTACTTAAGCCGAAGCGTTCGACAGCGTCAATAGAATATCCCTTGTTTTTTTCAGGATTCCAACCACGCCTGCGTCCACCTCCCGCAAACATAGGCAGTCAGCCGTTAAAACGCATTCATTTAAAAAGTAAATAACACCGTGAATACTTCGTTCAGCCTCCCGCAACAGTATTTTTATACTTATATAACTACGTAGTTCGGCGCGTATTACTCTGCCTCGACGCGCACCTGGCCTGCACCCGGCCCCTCGGTGCCATCACGCACGATCGGTGCCCATGCGTACGGCCGCCTGTGCGCCTGAAACATTTTCTTTCATTTCCCGCTTAGGGATTTCTCATTCTCATTCGTCTTAACTTAGATACAGCCCGTCGCGTCAGCAAAAGCTACGACCGGCCTTTTCCGGGCCTCCATCGCCCCTTCCATCAAGACCCTCATCCACATGTCGAAGAAGTCACGCTCAAAACTCTGGTTTCTCGTACACAGCTGGTTGGCGTTGCCCATCTGGTTCTTTGTCCTGATCGTCTGCGTCACCGGCACCCTGGCGGTGGTCAGCCAGGAAATCGTCTGGCTGGCCAACCCGGATATCCGCGCGAGCAAGCCGTCGGATGACGCCCAACCGCTGAGCTTTGATCAGGTGATCGCCGCCATCAAGCGCGACGAGCCTCAGGTCATCGTGCGCTCAATCATCCGTCCCGACGAATCGCACTTCGCGTTGATGGTCGGCCTCAGCTATCCGGACGGGCGTTCGGTCGATGCCTATGCCAACCCCTACACGGGCGCCCTCCAGGGCATCAGCCCGGCATTCGACTTCCAGCAATTCACCCGCGCCCTGCATGGCTGGTGGCTGGTGCCGTTCACCAATGGCTACAGCTGGGGTTGGTACCTGGTGTCGCTGCTCGGACTGCCGTTGCTGGCCTCGTTGATCACGGGCCTTGTGGTGTACAAGCGTTTCTGGAAAGGTTTTTTGCGCCCCACCCTGCGCATCCGCCACGGCGCGCGGATTTTCTGGGGCGACTTCCACCGCCTGAGCGGTATCTGGTCGATCTGGTTCATCGCCGTCATTTCCATTACCGGCACCTGGTTCCTGATCCAGGCGATTCTGGGTGACAACCAGATCTCCATTTCCAGCGAGCCCATCGTGCCGGTGATTGCCCGGGAAAAGGTGCCGCTGTCCGCACCCGGCGTGCCGGCTCCGATGATTGCCCTGGACGACGCGATCAAGATCGCCACCCAGCGCATCCCCGGACTGGAAGCCACCTTTGCCTTCCTGCCGCTCAATGCCTACAGCCACCTGCAGATCGGCGGGCGCGGCTGGTACCCGCTGATGTTCCAGACCGCGCAACTGAACCCCTACAGCGGTGAAATCGCCGTTTCGCACCTGCTGTCCGACCGCACCGCGCTGGAGTTCGTCACCGAGTCCATGCGCCCGCTGCACACCGGTGACTTTGGCGGACTGTGGATCAAGCTGATCTGGGCCTTCTTCGGTCTGGTGCTGAGCATGATGGTGTTGAGTGGCTTGCTGATCTGGACCAAGCGCACCGCCCTGGCCACCCTCAACGCCCTCAAGCGCGAGGCCAAGACCCCGCGCCGGCCTGTGCCCACCCCAGCCCTGCAGGCTGAAACCTCGGAGACTCACTGATGAGCAGAGTCGCGGCCAAACCCTCTTCATCCCTGCGGGCCTGGTGGCTGAAGTGGCGTTTCCATATAAACATCCTGCTGTTGCTGGTGCCGCTGGGCTTCATGCCCAAGTATTTTGCCGACGCCGCCCTGTTTCGCGGGGATGCCGGCATTGGCGAGCGGGTCGCCGGGGACATTCAAGTCGGCCCCTGGAGCCTGACCCTCGCCGAGTTTCGCAACGAAGGCCCGCGCCCGGACCCGGCCGGCCCGATGAAAGCGTTCAACGCCGCCCTGTGCGCCACCTGTGCCGAGCAGGTCAAGGCCACTTACCTGCGCATCGGCAAGCCCCGCAGCCTGCGGGCCGCCGGGGTGATCTTCTTCGGTACGCCGTACCGCATGGGCGCCATCGTGCCGGTGCCGGAACGCACGCCGATCGATGCCGAGCTGTGGGTCACCATGGAAGGCTGGGACGGCACTATGCACCAGGGTTCCATCCCGCTGAGCCAGGCCTCGCCTGCCACCATTGCCTGGCTGAACAAGCAAGGAGTTAAACCATGATATTCAAGCGCCTGACTCGGGCTGGTTGCGCACTGTTGCTCAGTGCCGGCGTCAGTCAACTTGCCCTCGCTCACAACCCGATGTGCGAATGCAAGGAAATCCCCGGCGAGCAGATCCAGTGCAAGGGCGGGTTCTCCGACGGCAGCGGCGCTCCGGGGGTGACCCTGGATGTGATCGGCTACGACGAGACCATCCTGGTGCCGGGCAAGCTCGGTGAGGATTCGACCCTGACCTTCAAGAAACCCACGGCCGAATTCTATGTACTGTTCGATGCCGGCCCCGGTCACGTGGTGGAAATCGACCAAGCGGATATCCAGGCACCATGAGTACCGTACAGGTAGTGCGCCCGGCCGGCGCGGGGCATGAAACCCTCTATGTGCTCGTGCTGTGCCTGATCATCCTTGCGGTGGCGGGAACGGTGGTGGCCTGGCACGGTGAAACCCAAGAGGTCGCAGCAGTGCCCAGCCACCAACTGGATGCCCGACGTGACCTGAGCGCCGCCGAACAAGGCATCTACGCCGACCTGCGGGTGACCCTGGATGAAATCCGTTTGCTGCAGCAAGAGCAGGACGCCCTGCCGACGCCGGACCAATTGGCAGAAGAAGGCTTTGCGCCGTTCGCCCAGGACGCCAGTTCCGTCAGCCGTGGCGGTCATCGCTGGCAACTGCTCGCGCCCTCGACCTACCTGGGCTTGAGCCAGGCCACCGACACCAGTGGCTCGCTGTTGATGCGCGTGCAAGGCACCGAGCCGGATATCTGGCTCAACCGTGGCAAACACCTGGCCGTCCCCTCCGACCTCACTGACCAGGCGCTGATCGCTGCCGGCTGGCAGCAAGTGGTCGCGCAATTCGATGCCGGCGTGACCCGCCAGCACCGCCACTGAACGAGAAGACCGATTGCCCATGTCCATTTCATCTCCCCTGTTGCGCCTGTTGCTGGTTGGTCTGTTCAGCCTGATCCTCGCTCCCCTGGCGAACGCCGAGGCGAGCAAACGCTTGCGCATCGGCATCACCTTGCACCCTTACTACAGCTACGTGGCCAACATCGTCGGCGACAAGGCCGAGGTGGTGCCGCTGATTCCGGCGGGCTTCAACCCCCATGCCTACGAGCCGCGCGCCGAAGACATCAAGCGCATCGGCACCCTGGACGTGATCGTGCTCAATGGCGTCGGCCATGACGACTTCGCCGACCGCATGATCGCCACCAGCGAGCGCCCGGACATCCCGGTGATCGAAGCCAACGCCAATGTGCCGCTGCTGGCCGCCACCGGCAACGCCGCACGCGGTGCGGGCAAGGTGGTCAACCCGCACACGTTCCTGTCGATCAGTGCGTCGATTGCCCAGGTCAATAACATTGCCCGCGAGTTGGGCAAGCTCGACCCGGACAACGCCAAGACCTACACCCAGAACGCCCGCGCCTACGGCAAACGTCTGCGCCAGATGCGCGCCGATGCCCTGGCCAAGCTGACCAGCGCCCCCAACCCCGACCTGCGCGTGGCCACGGTACACGCGGCCTACGATTACCTGCTGCGCGAGTTCGGCCTGGAAGTCACCGCCGTGGTCGAACCGGCCCACGGCATCGAACCGAGTCCCAGCCAGTTGAAGAAAACCATCGATGAACTGCGCGCCCTGGACGTGAAAGTGATCTTCTCGGAAATGGATTTCCCGTCTTCCTATGTCGACACAATCCAGCGTGAATCCGGGGTCAAGCTGTATCCGCTGTCACATATTTCCTACGGCGAATACAGCGCCCAGAAGTACGAAGTGGAAATGACCGGCAACCTCAATACTGTGGTCCGGGCGATCCAGGAGTCGGGGACATGACGGCGGCAGAACACCTGAACATTGTGAGCAACGGCCCGACGCTGGACTTCGACAACGTCTCGCTGACCCTGGGTCGTACCGTGATTCTCGATGGCGTGAGTTTCCAGGTACAGCCCGGCAGCATCCACGCGCTGGTCGGGCCGAATGGCGGCGGCAAGAGTTCACTGATCAAGACCCTGCTGGGACAAACACCGCATCAGGGCCGATTGAGCCTGGAATGGCCGGCCACGCCCGGCACCATTGGCTACGTGCCCCAGGCCCTGGAGTTCGACCGCGGTTTGCCGATGACCGTGGATGATTTCATGGCTGCCATGTGCCAGCGAAGGCCGGCGTTTCTTGGCCTGTCCCGGCACTACGCCGGTGCGATTGGCGAGGCACTGGAGCGGGTCGGCATGCAGGACAAACGCAAGCGGCGCATGGGTGCGCTGTCCGGTGGCGAGCGCCAGCGCGTGTTGCTGGCCCAGGGCCTGATTCCGGCGCCGCAATTGCTGGTGCTGGATGAGCCGATGTCGGCGCTGGACGAGGCCGGTATCCAGGTGTTCGAACGCTTGCTCAGCGACTGGCGCCTGGCCGGAATCACCGTGCTGTGGATCGAGCATGACCTTGAAGCCGTTGGCCGTCTGGCCGACCAAGTGACCGGCTTGAACCGGCGCGTGCTGTTCGACGCCACGCCTGAGCAAGCGCTGACCCCGGATCGCCTGCTGACCCTGTTTTCCACTCACCCTCGGAGTCGGGCGCAATGAGTTATGAAGCGTTTCGCTTGATGGTCCAGGGCTGGGCGTCTTCCGGCTATTTGCCGGAGGCGCTGGCTTACGGTTTTGTGGTCAACGCGCTGCTCGCCGGGTTGCTGATCGGCCCGGTATTGGGCGGACTGGGCACGCTGGTGGTGGTCAAGCGCTTTGCGTTTTTCTCCGAAGCGGTCGGCCATGCCGCACTGACCGGCGTGGCCGTGGGCATCCTGCTCGGTGAACCCTACACCGGGCCCTACGGCAGCCTGTTCGGCTACTGCCTGCTGTTCGGCATCCTGCTCAATTACCTGCGCAACCGAACCGGCCTGGCGCCGGATACGCTGATCGGCGTGTTTCTGTCGGTGTCCCTGGCGCTGGGCGCCAGCCTGCTGTTGATCCTGGCCGGCAAGATCAATGTGCACATTCTGGAAAACGTGCTGTTTGGCTCGGTGCTGACGGTCAACGGCAACGACTTGCTGGTGCTGGCGGTGGTCGGTGCGCTGGTGATGGCCCTGGCGTTGCCGCTGTACAACCGCATCATGCTCGCCAGCTTCAACCCGCAGTTGGCGGCAGTGCGCGGCGTGGCGGTGAAAACCCTGGACTATCTGTTCGTGATTCTGGTGACGCTGATCACCGTCGCTGCGGTCAAGGTGATCGGGGCCATCCTCGTCGGTGCCCTGCTGGTAATTCCGGCGGCGGCGGCGCGGCTGTTGAGCCAGTCGCTCAAGGGCTTCTTCTGGGTTTCGGTGGCAATCGCTACCGTCAGTACCCTGTGCGGCATCCTGCTGCCGATCATCTTCGACCTGCCTGTGCCGTCCGGTGCCGCGATCATTCTGGTTGCCGGCATCGCCTTCGCCTTCGCCGCCATCGCGCGCGGCACCGTGCCCAGCCTCAAAGGGAATCTTGGATAATGCGCCCTGTCTTTCGCCCACTGGCCCTGACCATTGCCTGCTTGCTCAGCACCTCGGCGCTCGCCGTCGTGGATGGCTTTCAAACCAGGGACTTCGTTGCCAACCATGGCCTTGGTCATGCCGCGCTGACCAAGGCCAAAGCGGTAAAGCCGGTCAAGGTGCTGGCTTCATTGCCGATCACCTACGGCCTCGCCGACATGCTGCTCAAAGGCTCCGACGTGCAGCTCGAACGCGCGGCACCCGCCAATTTGCCCGGTACGCGGCAAGTGTCCTACTTCACCGGGCGCGGTGCGCCGGCACTGAGCCAACTGGCCCAGGATGCCGATGCCGCCATCGGCCTGCGCTCGCTGTGGGCGGATGATCCGCTGTACCCCGTGGCGCGGCGCAGCAACATCCGCATTGTCGAAGTCGACGCTGCGCGCCCGGTGGACGGCGGTTTGCCGGGCATCGCCGTGCAGCCGGGCGTCAGCGATGGCTTGAACAGCCAACCGTGGCAGTCGAGCAACAATATGGGGCGCATGGCCGATGTGTTGGCGGCCGACCTGAGCCGCCTGGCGCCGGGCGCCAAAGCGCAGATCGACGCTAACCTGGCCGCGCTCAAGCAACGCCTGCTCAAGCTCACCGCCGACAGCGAGGCGCGCCTGGCCAGGGCCGATAATCTGAGTGTGGTCAGCTTGAGCGATCACTTTGCCTATCTGGTCAGCAGCTTGAACCTGGAAGTGCTCAGTACCGACGCACGTCCGGATGCAGACTGGACGCCTGACGCGCTGCAAACGCTCAGTGCGCAGTTGAAGGACAATGACGTGGCGCTGGTGCTGCACCACCGCCAGCCGAGTGAGGCCGTGAAAGCGGCTGTCAGTGCCGGCGGCGCCAGCCTGCTGGTGTTGAACGTAGACGGTGCTGATCCTGTGACAGAGCTGGAAACCAATGTGGATCAGGTGATCAAGACGCTGATGCCATGACGTCCACCCCCACATGAATCGCATCATGGCGCCAGAACTCCAGGTCGCAATCGATCAAGCGCTGGTGCTGGTCATAGTTGACCCGCGCGATCCGCAAGCCCGGGCTGCCCACCGATACGCGCAACGCAGCGGCGGCTTCCACCGGCAATGAGGTCGGCACGATCTCGAAACGCACCCGCCCGTAGTGCAAGTCGTACTTGCGTGCATAGAGTTCGGTCATCGACTGATTCAAATCGCACGTCAGGATTCCCGGGAAATAGTGGGGGTTGAGGTAGTGCTCCACGTACAGCACCAGACGCCCGTCGATCCTGCGCGCCCGGCAAATCTGGATCACGCTGGACAACGCCGGCAATTGCAGCCACGCACACACCGCCGCCGACGCCGGTTGCAGCCGCGCGCAAATGACCTCAGTGGAGGCCACGCGCCCCTGGTCGCTGACCATCGCGTGAAAGTGGCTGCGTTGCATCAGGTTATAGGCCAGCCGGGGTGGCGAAACGAACCAGCCCCTGCGCTCCTCGCGATAGATCTGCCCTTGGGCCTCAAGCTGTAGCAAGGCTTCGCGCACGGTAATCCGGGTGGTCCCGAACAACTCGCTGAGCTTGCGTTCGGCGGGCAGTTTGCTGGCAGGCGGCAACAGGCCATGATCGATCTGCTCTTGCAGCGCCAGGCCGATGGAGGTTACCGCCTTGATTGCCTCGTCACGCATCAACGTTACCTATCTGGACTAGACCAGCACCGCTCAGGTGCATAAAACGCGCTCTTCCTGGGCTTGTGCTGCTGCGTGCCAGCCTAGGCATTGCAGATGACCGACAGATGACAACGGACGTCGCTGCCCGCACCACACCCTGCAATACATCGGCCAAGTCCATGGCCTGCGGGCACTTTGGCATGGTCTACGCTATGTCTGAGCTGAACGACACCCGTGCTTCAAAAACGACATCGACATGAAACTGTCATCCATCGGGCCTAGATTGGCTCAGGTATTGCTGACCTAGACCACACCCTCGCCAACGTTCATATAAAACGCCGCGTGTAAAACGCCCAAAGGAGCTTCGGATGAAACAGCTTTTCCTGGCATCACTGTTAGGCTCGACCATTGCCATGTGCACCGCCGCCATGGCCGCTGATACCGATCTAAAAACCTTGGAAGCCGCCGCCAAGAGCGAGGGCGCCGTGAACAGCGTCGGCATGCCCGATGACTGGGCCAACTGGAAAGGCACCTGGGACGACCTGGCCAGGATCTACGGCCTCAAGCACATCGACACCGACATGAGCTCGGCCCAGGAAATCGCCAAGTTCAAAGCCGAAAAAGACAATGCCAGCGCCGATATCGGCGACGTAGGCGCGGCCTTCGGTCCCATCGCGGTGAAGCAGGAGGTCACTCAAGCGTACAAACCCTCCACCTGGGCTTCGGTACCGGATTGGGCGAAGGACAAAGACGGCCACTGGGCGCTGGCCTACACCGGCACTATCGCGTTTATCGTCAACAAGAAATTGCTGCACGGCTCTGAAGTCCCGACCAGTTGGGCCGACCTGCAAACCGGCAAATACAAAGTGTCGGTGGGTGACGTAAGCACCGCCGCCCAAGCCTCCAACGCAGTACTCGCCGCAGCCATCGCCAACAAGGGCGACGAGAAAAACATCGCACCGGGCCTGCAGTTTTTCACCAAGATTGCCCAGCAAGGTCGCCTCGGCCTGTCCAACCCGACCATCGCCACCCTGGAAAAAGGCGAAGTCGAAGTGGGTATCGTCTGGGACTTCAACGGCCTGAGCTACAAGGCCAAGATGGCCAACCCGGATGACTACGTGGTGCTGATCCCATCGGATGGCTCGGTGAAATCCGGCTACACCACGATCATCAACAAGTACGCCAAGCACCCGAACGCCGCCAAGCTGACGCGCGAATACATCTTCAGCGATGCCGGTCAACTCAACCTGGCCAAAGGCAATGCCCGTCCGATCCGCGCCGAAACCGACTTGAAGCTGCCGGCTGACATCGCCAAAAACCTGATCCCGGGTGAGCAGTACACCAAGGCCAACCCGCAACCGATCAAGGATGCCGATGCCTGGGAAGCCACGTCCAAGAAACTGCCGCAGTTGTGGAACGAGCAGGTCATTGTAGAAATGAAGTAAGCCTGTACCCCACATTGGAGATCCACTGGAGATCCAATGTGGGAGGGGCTTGCCCCCGATAGCGGTGGGTCATGCAACCAACTCATTGACTGATCTGCTGCTATTGGGGGCAAGCCCCCTCCCAAACTGCTGCACCGTTTCCAACGGGAAATCGAGTCACGCCTGAAATCTTTGTCGCGGAGCCCCAGCCCCCATGAAGCACCCTGTCATCCTTGTCGTGCTCGACGGCCTGAACGCCGGGGTCGCCCGGCACGCCATGGGGCACTTGCAGGCTTATGTCGGCGCAGGACGCGCAGCCTTCTACACACTGGAATGTGAACTGCCCGCCCTGTCCCGCCCGTTGTATGAATGCATCCTGACCGGCGTGCCGCCGATCCAGAGCGGCATCGTCCACAACAACGTCGCGCGCCTGTCCAGCCAGCGCAGCATTTTCCACTACGCCACCCGTGCCGGCTTGACCACCGCGGCGGCGGCTTACCATTAGGTCAGCGAATTGTATAACCGCACGCCCTTTCTCGCCGCCCGTGATCGTCATACCGACGATGCGGCGCTGGCGATCCAGCATGGGCATTTCTACTGGAATGACCACTACCCGGATTCTCACCTGTTTGCCGACGCCGAAAGCCTGCGCCTCAAGCACGCGCCGGACTTTCTGCTGGTGCACCCGATGAACATCGACGATGCCGGTCACAAGCACGGCCTCGACAGTGCGCAGTACCGCAACAGCGCACGCTCGGCCGACATTATTCTGGCCGATTACCTGCAAGGCTGGCTCGACGCCGGTTACCAGGTGCTGGTCACCGCCGACCACGGCATGAACAACGACCGCTCCCACAACGGGCTGCTGCCGGAGGAACGCGAAGTGCCCCTGTTTGTACTGGGCGACGCCTTCAGTCTGGATGCCACCGCCGCGCCGAAACAGACCGATCTGTGCGGCACCGTCTGCGAACTGCTCGGCGTGCCCCACGACAAACCGGTCTGCCGGGAGCTGCTCAAATGAGTGCCATGGTTCGCAGCAAATGGCTGGCTTTACTGTGCCTGGTGCCCTTCGCGCTGTTCTTTATCGTGTTCCAAATCGCGCCGTTGGCCTGGGTGCTGATCAACAGCCTGCAAACCGAAGACAGCGGCTGGAGCCTGGAGAATTTCACGCGCATTTTCAGTTCGAAGTTCTACCTGCAGGCGATCCAGTTCAGCCTCGAGATCAGCTTCTACTCCAGCGTCTTCGGCATCATCATCGCCACGCTGGGCAGTTACTCCCTGCGCCGGGTCGATTCGCCGCTGCGCAATTTCGTCACGGCGTTTGCCAACATGACCAGCAACTTCGCCGGCGTGCCCCTGGCCTTCGCGTTCATCATCCTGCTGGGGTTCAACGGCAGCATCACCATCATGCTCAAGCAGGCGGGGATCATCGAGGATTTCAACCTGTACTCGAAAACCGGCTTGATCCTCCTCTACACCTACTTCCAGATCCCCCTCGGCGTCCTGCTGCTGTACCCGGCCTTTGACGCCCTGCGTGAAGACTGGCGCGAATCGGCCGCCCTGCTCGGCGCCAATGGCTGGCAGTTCTGGCGGCATATCGGCTTGCCGGTCCTGACCCCCGCACTGCTCGGCACGTTCGTGATTCTGCTGGCCAACGCCCTTGGCGCCTATGCCACCGTGTACGCCCTCACCACCGGCAACTTCAATGTGCTGCCGATCCGCATCGCGGGGCTGGTGTCCGGTGACGTGTCACTGGACCCGAACATGGCCAGCGCCCTGGCCGTGGTGCTGGTGGCGCTGATGACCGTGGTCACGGTGGTCCATCAACTGCTGCTCAAGAGGAGCTACCATGTCTCGCGCTGATGCCGGCCCGGCGTCCCTCTACCATCGGGTGGTGGTGTACGTGCTGTTCCTGATCCTGGTACTGCCGCTGGTAGGCACCTTTGTCTATTCGATCTCCAGCAGTTGGTCGGCCACCATCCTGCCCGCCGGCTTCAGCCTGAAATGGTATGTGCAGCTATGGAGCGACCCGCGCTTCCTGATGGCCTTCGGGCAATCGCTGCTGGTGTGCGTGGGTGCACTGATCCTGTCGGTGCTGCTGATTCTGCCGCTGCTGTTCGTGGTGCACTACCACTTCCCCAGGCTGGATGCGCTGATGAACATCCTGATCCTGCTGCCGTTCGCGGTGCCGCCGGTGGTGTCGTCGGTGGGCCTGCTGCAACTGTACGGGTCCGGGCCACTGGCGATGGTGGGTACGCCGTGGATTCTGATCGGCTGCTACTTCACCGTGGCGCTGCCGTTCATGTACCGCGCAATCACCAACAACCTGCAGGCGATCAATCTGCGCGACCTCATGGACGCCTCGCAACTGCTCGGCGCCAGCACCTGGCAAGCGGCGATCCTGGTCGTGCTGCCCAATCTGCGCAAAGGCCTGATGGTCGCGTTGCTGCTGTCGTTCTCATTCCTGTTCGGTGAGTTCGTGTTCGCCAACATCCTGGTCGGCACTCGCTATGAAACCCTGCAGGTGTACCTGAACAATATGCGCAACAGCAGCGGCCATTTCACCAGTGCCGTCGTGATCTCCTATTTCTTTTTTGTGCTGGTGCTGACCTGGGCCGCCAATATCTTGAACAAGGACAAAAGCCAATGAGCTTCGTCAGCGTCCAACACCTGCAAAAAAGCTACACCGGCACCCCGGTATTCAGCGATATCAACTGCGAAATCGCCAAGGGCGAGTTTGTCACCCTGCTCGGCCCGTCCGGTTGCGGCAAGTCGACCTTGCTGCGCTGCATCGCCGGGCTGACCTCGGTGGACAGTGGGAAAATTCTGCTGGATGGCCAGGACATCGTCCCGCTGAGCCCGCAGAAACGGCAGATCGGCATGGTGTTCCAGAGCTACGCGCTGTTCCCCAACATGACCGTGGAACAGAACGTTGCGTTCGGCCTGCGCATGCAAAAAGTCAACGCCGACGACAGTCACAAACGGGTCCAGGAAGTACTGCAACTGGTCGAGCTCAAAGACCTGGCCGGCCGTTATCCGCACCAGATGTCAGGCGGCCAGTGCCAGCGCGTCGCCCTCGCCCGCTCACTGGTGACCCGCCCGCGCCTGTTGCTGCTGGATGAACCACTGTCGGCGCTGGACGCACGGATCCGCAAACACCTGCGCGAGCAGATCCGCCAGATCCAGCGCGAACTCGGGTTGACCACGATTTTCGTCACCCATGACCAGGAAGAAGCCCTGATCATGTCAGACCGTATCTTCCTGATGAATCAGGGCAGGATCGTACAGAGTGGCGATGCCGAGACCCTCTACACTGCGCCGGTGGATGTGTTCGCCGCCGGGTTTATCGGCAACTACAACCTGCTGGATGCCGACAAGGCCAGCCAACTGCTGCAACGGCCGATCAGTGGGCGCATCGCGATCCGCCCCGAAGCCATCGAACTGAGCCGCAACGGTGAACTTGATGCGCGGGTGCGCAGCCACAGCCTGCTGGGTAACGTGATTCGCTATCGTATCGAAGCCCGTGGTGTGGAGTTGGTGGTGGATGTGCTTAACCGCTCTGCCGACGATCTGCATCCGGACGGCCAGCGCCTGGCACTTTCCATCGACCCCAGCGCGCTGTGTGAAGTAGCCTGACGGGCAACGACTGAATGAGAGAGCATTTCGGATGGCATTGGTAATTTTTGATCTGGACGACACCCTGATCCATGGCGACTGCGCCACCTTATGGAGCGCGCAGATGGGCCGCCTGGGCTGGGTCGACCCTGAATCGTTCATGCGCAGGAACGACGAGCTGATGGCTGCCTACGGCCGAGGCGAGCTGCGCATGGAGGACTTCATGGATTTCAGCCTGGAGCCGATGATCGGCCGCACCCCGCAAGAGATCGAACACCTGGTGGAGCCCTGGGTCGAGGACGTGATCGAGCCGCTGATCTACAGCGACGCGACCCGCACCATCGCCCGTCACCGCGCGAAGGGCGACCGGATCCTGGTGATCTCCGCTTCGGGCACGCACCTGGTCACGCCGATTGCGGCGCGCATCGGCATCGACGAAGTGCTGGGCATCGAGCTGGAGGTCAGCCACGGCGTGTACAGTGGCAAGACCGAGGGCGTACTGACTTACCGCGAGGGCAAGATCACGCGCTTGCTGGCATGGCTGGAGCAGGAAGGCGAAACCCTGGACGGCGCGTATTTCTATTCGGACTCGCGCAACGACCTGCCGTTATTGCTGAAGGTGGATCATCCCCAGGTGGTGAACCCCGACCCGGTATTGCGGGCCCACGCCGAACAGGCCGGCTGGCCGATTCATCACTGGGCCTGAACCCACGAAGATCTCCTGTGGGAGATCCCATGTGGGAGGGGGCTTGCCCCCGATGGCGGTGGATCAGATGAAACATTCTTCACTGACACACCGCTATCGGGGGCAAGCCCCCTCCCACATAGGCCCTATTACAATTCTGGAATATTCAACATGATGAGCGCCCGCTTCCGCCACGCGAACGCGAACTTGACCTACATTGCAGGTAGGACCGAGCTATTACACCACTCGACATGACCCTCGACGCCTTGCAATGCTCTCACAGTGCCTCCATAGTGAGTCTGGACTGAGCCCGTTGCAGTAGCGTCGGGCTTTTTGCATTATGCGACCGGACCATATGGAACCGGCTCCCTCAAAGACGGCCTAATATGCGTTATCAATTGCCCCCGCGTCGAATCAGCATGAAGCATCTGTTCCCCAGCACCGCCCTCGCTTTTTTCATTGGTCTCGGCTTCGCGTCGATGTCGACCAATACGTTCGCAGCCAATAGCTGGGACAACCTTCAGCCTGATCGCGATGAGGTGATTGCCAGCCTTAACGTCGTCGAGTTGCTCAAGCGCCATCACTACAGCAAGCCGCCGCTGGACGACGCGCGCTCGGTGATCATCTACGACAGCTACCTCAAGCTGCTGGATCCGTCGCGCAGCTACTTCCTGGCCAGTGATATCACTGAGTTCGACAAGTGGAAGACCCAGTTCGACGACCTCCTCAAGAGCGGCGACCTGCAGCCCGGTTTCACCATCTACAAGCGTTACCTGGACCGCGTCAAAGCGCGTCTGGACTTCGCCCTGGGTGAGTTGAACAAAGGCATCGACAAGCTCGACTTCACCGAGAAGGAAACCCTTCTGGTGGACCGCAAGGACGCGCCTTGGTTGACCAGCACCGCCGCGCTCGACGACCTGTGGCGCAAACGCGTCAAGGACGAAGTGCTGCGCCTGAAGATTGCCGGCAAAGAGCCCAAGGCCATCCAGGAGCTGTTGACCAAGCGCTACAAGAATCAACTGGCGCGCCTGGACCAGACCCGTGCCGAAGACATCTTCCAGGCTTACATCAACACTTTCGCGATGTCCTACGACCCGCACACCAATTATCTGTCGCCAGATAACGCGGAAAATTTTGATATCAACATGAGTCTGTCCCTGGAAGGCATCGGTGCCGTCCTGCAAAGCGACAATGACCAGGTCAAGATCGTGCGCCTGGTACCGGCAGGTCCGGCGGACAAGACCAAGCAGGTCGCCCCGACCGACAAGATCATCGGCGTGGCCCAGGCCGACAAAGAGATGGTCGACGTGGTCGGCTGGCGCCTGGACGAAGTGGTCAAGCTGATCCGTGGCCCCAAGGGCAGCGTAGTGCGCCTGGAAGTGATTCCGCACACCAATGCACCGAACGACCAGACCAGCAAGATCGTGTCCATCACCCGTGAAGCGGTGAAGCTCGAAGACCAGGCCGTGCAGAAGAAAGTCCTCAACCTCAAGCAGGATGGCAAGGACTACAAGCTGGGCGTGATTGAAATCCCGGCCTTCTACCTGGACTTCAAGGCCTTCCGTGCCGGCGATCCGGACTACAAGTCCACCACCCGTGACGTTAAGAAAATCCTGACAGAGCTGCAGAAGGAAAAAGTCGACGGCGTGGTCATCGACCTGCGCAACAACGGCGGCGGCTCCCTGCAGGAAGCCACCGAGCTGACCAGCCTGTTTATCGACAAGGGCCCGACCGTGTTGGTACGCAACGCTGACGGCCGTGTCGACGTGCTCGAAGACGAGAACCCTGGCGCTTTCTACAAAGGCCCGATGGCATTGCTGGTCAACCGCCTCTCGGCGTCGGCCTCGGAGATTTTCGCCGGCGCCATGCAGGACTATCACCGTGCCTTGATCGTCGGCGGCCAGACCTTCGGCAAAGGCACCGTGCAGACCATCCAGCCGCTGAACCACGGCGAACTCAAGCTGACCCTGGCCAAGTTCTACCGGGTTTCCGGGCAGAGCACCCAGCATCAGGGCGTACTGCCGGACATCGATTTCCCGTCGATCATCGACACCAAGGAAATCGGCGAGAGCGCCCTGCCCGAAGCCATGCCGTGGGACACCATCCGCCCTGCGATCAAGCCGGCATCCGACCCGTTCAAGCCGTTCCTGGCGCAACTGAAAGCTGACCACGACACGCGCTCCGCCAAGGACGCCGATTTCGTCTTCATCCGCGACAAGCTGGCCCTGGCCAAGAAGTTGATGGAAGAGAAAACCGTCAGCCTCAACGAAGCGGACCGTCGCAAGCAGCACGCCGACATCGAGAATCAACAGCTCGTGCTGGAAAACGTGCGCCGCAAGGCCAAGGGCGAGGACCCGCTCAAGGAGCTGAAGAAAGAAGATGAAGATGCACTGCCGACCGAGGCGGAAAAAACCAAGCCGGAAGACGATGCCTATCTGGCCGAGACCGGTCGTATCCTGCTGGACTACCTGAAAATCACCAAGCAGGTGGCCAAGCAGTAAATGATGGCAATTTAATGTGATCGCTCCTCGGAGTGTCATCATATAGACATCATTCTGTCGTGAAATAAAGGACCGCAGGTTTCAAGCCTGCGGTCCTTTTTTTTCGATCGAGATCGCCATGACCATGACCGAACAGCTGAATGCATTGGGCTCTATCCTGGCTCAAGGCAGTTTGCACAGCCTGTTCCAACCGATCATTTGCCTGTCTGAACGCCAGGTCCTCGGCTACGAGGCCCTCAGCCGCGGCCCTTCCAACAGCCCGTTGCACTCCCCCGTCGCCCTGTTCTCCATCGCCAGCCATGCCGGGCGCCTGAGCGAACTGGAAATGGCGTGCCGTGAAAGTGCATGCCGGCGCTTCAGCGAGCAGAAACTGCCGGGCAAGCTGTTTCTCAATATCTCGCCGGAATCCCTGGTGGAGACGGCGCACCAACCGGGGCGCACGCTGCAACTGCTGCGCAAGTTCGGTATTCCCCCCAGCCAGGTGGTGATCGAACTCACCGAGCAGACGCCCACCGATGATTTCAAGCTGTTGCAGACCGCCTTGCATCACTATCGCGACATGGGCTTTGCCATTGCCCTGGATGACCTGGGCGCCGGTTACTCCAGCCTGCGGTTGTGGTCGGAGCTACGCCCTGATTATGTGAAGATCGACCGCCACTTTATCGACGGTATCCACCAGGACGCCCTCAAACGCGAATTTGTCGGCTCGATCATGCAGATCGCCAAGGCCTCACGGGCCCAAGTGATCGCCGAAGGCATTGAACTGCCGGAAGAGTTGGCGGTGTTGACGGAAATGGGCGTGGACCTGGTCCAGGGCTACCTGCTCTGCCGTCCCCAGGAACATCCACCGCAGCAAGCTCGCCTGATGCTGCCCAAGCCGGACCACGCCAATATCGCCCTGAATGAAGAAGCCAGTGACCTCAGCGCGCTGCTCATTGAACAGCCGGCGGTGGATCAAGACACGGCAACCGCCCAGGTGCTCGAAGCATTCCGGCGCCAGGCCAACCTGAACTCACTGGCGGTGCTCGATACCCGCGGCCACCCGGTGGGCATCGTGCATCGACACTCGCTGTCGGACGCGCTGCTCAAACCCTTCGCGACCGACCTGTTCGCACGCAAGCCGATCAGCCGCCTGATGAACGATGACTTTCTGGCCGTAGAGTTGAGCCAGTCCCTGCAACAGGTCAGCCGCTTGCTCACCAGCCGCGCGCGGCAACGCATCGAAGAAGATTTCATCATTACCTTGAATGGCGATTATCTGGGCCTGGGCCGGGTCATCGATGTGCTCAAACTGATCACCGAGCTGAAAATCCAGCAGGCGCGCTACGCCAACCCGCTCACCCTGCTACCGGGCAACGTGCCGATCCAGCAGTGCCTGACGCGCCTGCTGCAGCAACAGCGTGAATCGGTGATCTGTTACGTGGATATCGACAGCTTCAAGCCCTTCAACGATATCTATGGTTATGGGCGCGGTGACGAGGTGCTGTTGTGCCTGGCACAGTGCCTGAACGACCGGGTCGATCCCAGTCGCGACTTTGTCGGGCATATCGGTGGCGATGACTTTCTGCTGGTGCTGGGCCCACAGGACTGGCGCAAACGGCTCAATCAACTGCTGGACGACTTTCACACCCAATGCCGACGCTTCTACCGCGCCGAGCACCTCGACGCCGGCTGCTTCACCGCACTCAACCGCCAGGGCGTGCGCCAGGAGTTCGCCCTGCTTTCACTGTCGATTGGCGTGGTGCATTTGTATCCACAGGCCTGTGCACAACTCGATGCCAGCCAATTGGCAGAGCTGGCGTCGCAGGCCAAGCACCATGCCAAGGACATCGCCGGCTACAGCATCCACGTGATCGACAGCCTGGACCTGCTGTCGGCTTAAGCCTCGGCGGACTCGGGATACTCGTATTCAAACACCCGCACCACCTCCGAAGCGTGCCAGGAAGCGGCGGCCACGCCGTCGGAAGGCCCGCTGAAACGCCCCAGGCGCTCCACGCATTCAAAGAACCCCGTGCGCGGCAGGCGGCTGGCACCCTGGCTGATCACCAGGGAACTGCGCAGCGGCTGCTCGGCCTTGGCGTCCAGCGCCGCCAGGTGCTCCAGGGCGGCGGCCAGCGTCTGCATCGCCGGCGTCGGAAATTGCAGGCGCTCGAGCAGCGCACGGTAGGTCAGCAGATGGCGCTGGCGGCGCGCCTGGTCCAGTTCGTTGAGTAATCCATCCCAATGTTGACGGCTGATACGTAGGCTCAAGATTCATCCCTCCAACCTGCAACGCCCAATTCCCAGGCCAGGCTGCGGCGAATGGCGGCATCCGGCTGGCGTTCACCACTTTCGATCAAACCAAGATACGAGGGGCTGATACCCACTGTGCGCGCCAGGGTTTCGATGGCCAGGCCCTTGGCCTCGCGCAGGCCGCGCAGGGCTGCGAGCGGGCGCAGTTGCTGGTCGGTGGCAATCGGTGCGGCAGAGGAAGAAGCCAGTGTGGGTTGTGACTGACCGGCCGCTTTTAGCAGCGCCTGGTACTGGTCCCATGGCAACACCGCATATTCGGGTTCGCCATCGCGTGAAATGATCTGAATATCCATGACTGCCCCGTAGGATAAAAACACTTACCAAGTAAGTTATTTCCTTACTCCTTCCTTGGAAGTGTAATCCTAACAGCCACGGAGGTCGCAGTGGATAGCCAAAAGCATTAGTTTTTTTGCGGGTTTTCCTGGGCGAGCAACTCGGGTGTGGCCGGCAGGCGCTCGACCACGGCCAGCTTTTCAGGCCGTTGCGCATCGCGCCAGGCGCGAAATGCGCTGAGCTCACCGCTCAGGGTCTTCATGACCCACGCCAGCACGGCGATATCATCGAACATGCCGAACATGGGAATAAAATCCGGAATCGCGTCAATCGGACTGAGGAAGTACATCAGCCCCGCCACCACCGAAATCAGCGCCTTGGGGCTGATTGCCCGATACTCGCCGCGCCAGTAGGCCAGGCACAGGGCCTGGAGCAGCTTGAGGTCATCCTTGAGCTGGCCCAACCGATTACCCTGGCTCGAACCTTTGGCCGCGACAGCAAACAGCAGGGTCGGCAGACGGCCACGCCCCAGCAAGCGCGCGGCTATGGGCAGGAAACGGGTGAAATTGAAGGGTGGTTTCATGTGTCACTCCAGTTCCATACGACAGAAAGGTTATCCACACAAATTGTGGATAACCTTGTGAACAGAGCCTTTTTTCCTGGCTGAAAGCCACGGACTACAAGGCTTGCAGTCAGATCGGGCGTTTTTTGCGCACATCAGAAAATCCCAATATTTCATTGACTTGGCAGGTCTGTGCGGCTACCCGTGTTCGAGTCTTATATCAGACTGTGTCAAGTTGGGGACGTTCGTTCGGATTTGCAGAGGCTTGAATGTGACAGCTGGCGCGCCTGCAGTAGCCTACCTCCAGAGCCCCCAACCGTAACCACGATGCGAAGCGAGCCGCTCTTGATCTTGATCTTGATCTGCTTTTGATCTTAGGCGCCCCGTTAACCACGCTGGCCGAACGCAGGCTTGAATCCGTGGGTAACCCGGCAGGACGCCGGGTTAGCCGCCCGCGCCATGGATGGCGCGTGGCGGCGGCCCACGGATTCAAGCCTGCGTTCGGGCACACCGAGCCTAGGCGAGGTGCCGAGTGGTGGGGCAAGAGCCCTAATGAGATGGTCAGCCCGGCGAGAACCTCAGGTCTACACTACTGAGGTTCTCACTTTTCCTGAGGAGGCTTTCTCATGAACAGCGTAACGATTCTAGGCATCGACATTGGCAAAAATAGCTTCCACTTGCACGGCCAAAACGCACAAGGCCATCAGGTATTACGCAAGAAGCTTAATCGCCGACAGTTGCTGCCATTACTTGCACAAATGCCACCTTGCAAAGTCGCCATGGAGTCCTGTGGGGTTCACAGTTTCTTGCCAGAGAAATCACCAAGCTCGGTCATCAAGTCCAACTGATTGCGCCACAGCATGTGAAAGCTTACGTCACAGGCAACAAGAACGACTTCATTGATGCCGAGGCTATTTGCGAAGCCGCATCACGTCCCAGAACGCGATCTGTACAGGTGAAATCGGTTGACCAGCAGGTGCTGTCGACCGTGCATAAACTGCGTAAATCACTGGTGAGTCGACGCACCGGGGTGATCAACCAAGTGCACGGATTCTTACTTGAGTTTGGCGTTATCTTTCCCACCGGCTATGCCGCGTTGGAGCGGGTTCCTGCATTGATGGAAGAGCACAATCTACCTCTGCTCCTGCAGCAGGCCATTAGTCGGATGCTTGATGACATTCGTCAATTGACCAGCGAAATCAAAGCGTTGGATACCGAGATCAAGCAGCAAGTAAATGGGAGTGACGCCGGCAAAAGATTACAGAGCATCCCCGGCATCGGCCCCCTCATCGCTAGCGCGCTGGTGGCCGATGTCGGGGACGCTTCGATATATAAATCGTCCCGAGATTTTTCGGCTTCGCTGGGATTGGTGCCACGGCAATACTCGACCGGAGGCCAAACCACACTGTTGGGCATAAGCAAGCGGGGCGATAAGTATTTGCGAACCTTGTTGATGCAAGGTGCCCAAACCCTGCTTTACCGAATTGATAAACGAAACGATGCCCTTGGAGTCTGGGCTAGAAACCTATTGGCCCGAAAACCACTCAACAAAGTTGCCTGTGCACTGGCTAATAAAATGGCCAGGATTGTCTGGGCGCTATTGACCAAAGGCGGCACCTACAACGGGCATGCCACCGCGTAATCCTGTTTTACCACCAGCTTTTGCGACGTCAGTAATTGATGGCGATAAACGGCAGATACCCTGGCTGAGAACCTGGTAAGCAAAATAGCTTTCTAAGCTGAAGCCCTTTTCAGGACAGGCAGGAGCGAATACTCATCAAGGGCCGAGCGTGTACCCGCGCTCACATGGAGCCCGAATACATTAGCGCAAGCCTGATTTACCGTTCATCGTGACTGGATAGCAAAAGGTGGGCTGACCATACATTTGGTTACTTTGGGGCTTTTCCAAAGTGACCCGCCGTAAGGGCGGAACCGATAGCAGCCGTGACCGCAAAAACGGATATGTACCCGGTCTGCTCCAGCATCCTGGTCGGCCCAGAGGCCGCCATCGGGGCCAAGCCCCCTCCCACATCTAGATCTCAGAACATCAGGTAGATAGGGCTCTGGCTGTCAGGCCGTTATGGCTGGCAAGCCCCCTCCCACAGAAAATGTTGCATCGTTTGAGCACGCCCGAAAACAACAACGCCCCGTCGAGACGGGGCGTTGTCGTTGGTTGCAGCGCCGATTACTTCTTGGCGGCAGGTGCAGCAGGTGCAGCAGCTGCGTCAGCGGCTTCAGCCTTGGCTGGGTCCTTGATGGCCAGCAGTTCCAGGTCGAATACCAGCACGGAGTTAGCTGGAATCGCCGGGCTCGGGCTCTGGGCGCCGTAAGCCAGGTCGGACGGAATATACAACTCGACCTTCTCGCCCACGTGCATCAGTTGCAGGCCTTCGACCCAACCCGGGATCACACCGCTGACCGGCAGGTCAATCGGGCTGCCACGGTCCACGGAGCTGTCAAAGGTAGTGCCGTTGGTGAGCTTGCCGGTGTAGTGAACAGTCACTACGTCGGTTGGCTTTGGCTGGGCGCCGTCGGCTTTCTTCACGATCTTGTACTGCAGACCGGAAGCGGTGGTGACCACGCCGTCTTTCTTGGCGTTGTCTTCGAGGAATTTCTTGCCGGCCGCTGCCGACTCTTCGCTCATTTTGGTCATGCGTTCTTCAGCGCGCTTTTGCAGTGCGGCAAAGGCTTCAACCAGTTCGTCGTCCTTGAGCTTCTGTTCTTTCTTGCCGACAGCATCTTCAATGCCTTGGGCTACCGCTTTGGAGTCCAGGTCATCCATGCCTTCTTGAGCAAGGCTTTTGCCCATGTTCAGGCCGATGCCGTAGGAAGCTTTCTGCGCCGGGGTTTTCAGCTCTACGCTGGTCTGCGAATCACAACCCGCAAGTACCAGGCTAACCAGGGCCACCGCCGCCGCCAACCGATGCTGTTTCATGCTATTTCCTTGTTCATGCGCCAAAAGGGCATTCGAATAAAGTCGCGAGCTTATCAGGCGGCCACGACCAATGGCTACCGGCATGTGAGCAGGAAACGTCTGATAAGTTCACGTGTTTAAAAGCAATTTCATTCATGATGCAGGTCTGCGACGGATCGTGGGACCTGTCACTCCAGGCTCATGGCCACTTGCCGCCCCCTTGGCGTAGTGGCATAACAACGCCACCCCTCGACAAGGATAGTTAACTTGCGCATTTTTACCCGTGTCCTACTCCTGATCCTCCTGGCACTGGGCCTGATTCTGGCCGTGGTGCTCTATTACACGGTTAACCCCAGGCTGCCGGACTACATGCCCGTGGAGCAGGTGCACTACCAGGACCAATGGAGTGCCGCCGACCGCCAGACCTATTACTTCACGCCCCAGGGTACCCAAGTCAAAGGCCTGCACTACGATTGGTTCACCGCGCTGGAGCTGCCCTTTTCCGAGCGCCGTTTTGCCACGCCGGAGTACCTGGCCCGTTTTGGCTTCCTGGTGGATCCAAAGCAGGCGCCCAGCGCGCAGAACCCCGGCAACCTGCCCGTGGGTTTCGCCCGGCATAAAAACGCCGGCAGCAACGTTGAATACCTGGATATCACCTGCGCCGCCTGCCACACCGGCGAGCTGCACTTCAAAGGCCAGGCCCTGCGTATCGACGGCGGCTCAGCCCAGCATGTGCTGCCATCGAGCGTGCCGACCTTGCGCGGCGGCAGCTTCGGCCAGGCCCTGGTCGCCAGCCTCGCGGCGACTTATTACAACCCGTGGAAATTCGAGCGCTTCGCCCGCCAGGTCCTGGGTGAGCGCTACGACGCCGAGCGCAGCCAACTGCGCGAGGACTTCAAGCAGTCGCTGAACCGCTTCCTCAAGGTCGCCTGGAACGATACCCACCGTGGCCTCTACCCCACCGAAGAAGGGCCGGGCCGCACCGACGCCTTTGGCCGCATCGCCAATGCAAGCTTTGGCGATGCCATTTCCGCGCAAAACTATCGCATCGCCAACGCACCGGTGGATTACCCGCAATTGTGGGACATATGGACCTTCGACTGGGTGCAATGGAACGGTTCGGCCCAGCAACCCATGGCCCGCAACATCGGTGAAGCCCTCGGCGTCGGCGCGACCCTGGACTTCTTCGACAGCGCCGGCCAGCCCCTGCAGGGCGATGCGCGCTACCCTTCCAGCGTACGCGTGCGCGACCTGAACCTGATCGAAGAGACCTTGCAACGCCTCAAGCCACCCACCTGGCCCGAAGACCTGTTCGGCGCCATCGACAAGCCGCTTGCCGCCCAGGGTCGTGCACTGTTCGCCGAGAACTGCGCCGGCTGTCACGTGCCCACGGTCACGCAAGAAGGCGGCCGGCCGGTGCAGCAATTGAAGATGCTGCCAGTGGACTACATCGGCACCGACCCCGGCACCGCCAACAACATCGCCGACCAGCGTTACGACCTCAGTGCCCTGCAATGGGACCCGGCGGAGCTGGCCGGGCTCAACGTCCAACTGCACCCCACGCCGACCGAGCCACTGGACCTGAAAAAGATGTCCGTGGCCAAGGGCCTGGCCTACGTCACCGCGTTCGTCGAGGACCACGCCTACCGCGCCGCCGGCGTAAGCCCGGCCGAGCGCCCGCGCCTGGACGGTTACGGCCTGCCCATCGGCGTGCGCGAGTTGCGCGCCTACAAAGCGCGGCCACTGGCTGGGGTCTGGGCGACGCCGCCGTTCCTGCATAACGGTTCGGTGCCGACGATCTACCAGTTGCTCTCGCCCCAGGACGAGCGCAGCACCACCTTCTATAAAGGCACCTTCAACTATGATCCGCGCCATCTCGGCTTTGAGACCGACGCGTTCAAGAATGCCTTTGTGTTCGATACCAAAATCACCGGCAACCACAACAGCGGCCACGAATTCCGTGCCGGCCAGCGTGGCAACGGCGTCATCGGCCGTGGCTTGCTGCCGCAGGAACGCTGGGCGCTGCTGGAATACCTCAAAGTGCTGGGCAGCCCGCTGGAGCAACAACTGCCATGATGATTCGATCCCGCTATGACCAACCCTCCCTGCTCGCCCGCCTCTGGCTGCGCATCGGCAGGTTTCTCGGCAAAACCCTGCTGTGGCTGATGGGTCTGGGCCTGCTCGGTTGGCTCGGCGCCAGCGCCTGGTACGCCTGGCAACACAGCGGCCCGGTGTCGCCGGACGAACAGATTCCGCCCGGTGAAGCCGCCATGACCCAGGGCATCATCCAGACCGCCGTGCGCATTGTCGATCAGCACCGCGAGGGCACGCGCTACCTGCGCGACGCCCACGCCAAGGCCCATGGTTGCGTGAAGGCCGAAGTCAGCGTGCTGGCCGACCTCGATCCGGCATTGCGCCAGGGCGTGTTCGCCACGCCGGGTAAAACCTGGCAGGCGATGATGCGGCTGTCCAACGGCAATGCCTACCCGCAATTCGACAGCATCCGCGATGCCCGCGGCATGGCCATCAAGCTGCTGGACGTACCCGGCAAACAGCTGATGGCCGATCAACAAGCGCGCACCGAGCAGGACTTCGTGATGTTCAGCCACCCGAACTTCTTTGTCAGCGACGTGGCCGAATATGCGCAGAACATCGGGGCCCAGGCGGATGGCAAGAAAGTGCTGGCGTTCTTCCCCAAGGCCGACCCACGCACCTGGCAGATACGCCACCTGTTCATCGCCCTGGCAACCCTCGCACCCGCTCCGGCCAGCCCGACGCAGACCACGTACTTCTCGGTTTCGCCTTACAAGTTCGGTGCGGCCAACGCCAAGTTCCGCGTCGCCCCCGACCCGCAAAGCTGCCCCGAATACGTGTTGCCCAAACAGAACCAGGACCTGCCGAACTTCCTGCGTAGCGCCCTGAACCAGCAGCTCTCCACCGACCGCGTACCGGCGTGCTTCGTGTTGCAGATCCAGCGACAGAACCCGCAGACATTCATGCCCATCGAAGACACCAGCATCGAATGGAGGGAAAGCGACGCGCCTTTTGAAACCGTGGCCAAGGTGCGGGTCCCGGCGCAGGACTTCGACACGCCCGCGCTGAATCTCGCCTGCGACAACCAGTCATTCAACCCCTGGTTCGGCGTGGAAGAACACCGCCCCATTGGCGGCATCAACCGCCTGCGCAAGGCGGTGTACGAAGCAGTCAGCGATTACCGCCACAGCCGCAACGCGCCGTAGGCTCAGTGCCTGCCTGCCAGCAGAGGAAACCGATGTGAGTCCCGCTTACCTGTATCGCCCGGCAACCGCCGCCGACATGCCCGCCGCCCATGCACTCTCCGTGCACCTCAAATGGCCTCACCGCGAGGAAGACTGGGCGATGGTGCAGCGCACATCCGAAGGCTTCGTCGCCGAGCAGGACGGTGTCTTGGCAGGCATCGCATTCGCCTGTCATCAGGGGGCTTATTCGTCCATCGGCCTGGTGATCGTCAGTCATCAGCACCAGAGCAAAGGCATCGGGCGTCGCTTGATGAATCTGTGCCTGGAGGCCGTGGACCCGCGCACGCCGATCCTCAATGCCACCGAGTCAGGCGCGCCGCTGTACGCCAGCATGGGATTCGTCGAATTTGCACGGATTCAGCAACATCAGGGCGTGCCGCAGACGCCGGAGCCCCTGCCCGCGAGCCGCCACGGGCAATGTCGCGTATTGAGCCGAGTCGACTACCCGAAGGTGATCGAACTGGCCAACGCCGGCAGCGGACTGGACCGCACCGGCGTACTCAACGACCTGCTGCCGACGGCCGAGCATGTGGTGGGCATCGAGGTAGAGGGGCACCTGCAGGGATGCGCCATGCTCCGCCAATTTGGTCGCGGCCACCTCATTGGCCCCGTCGTCGCGCACCACCCGGAGCAGGCCCGACACTTGATCACGCACCTTCTTCGGTTGATCCCGGGCGCGTTCGTGCGCTTCGATATTCCCAGCGCATGCGGGTTGGCCGACTGGCTGGAGAACCTCGGGCTGCCGTGCGTGGATAACGCGCCACGGATGGTGCGGGGTGTACCGCCCCAATCAAGCGCCGGGGTCACCGAGTTTGCGCTGGTGACCCAGGCGATCGGCTAATGAATGCCCGCTCGCCGGCGCGTGCAATCGTGCCCTCTTCACAGACCAGAATGAACAAGTGCAAGGATAAGTGATCCAGGTGCTGCGTGACGCCCCTCCCGTTGCAATGTGACGCGAACCGAACGCTGCCTTTGCCTTCAATTTCCCCGATTGCTCTACTGCACACCGAGCGTAGTGCGGTGCCCATCCCGATTAACCCTTGCTCAATTTGGGTATGGCAATGCGACTACCGGTCTTGATTTCACGCAATGCCAGACTCGATTGAATAGACGCAATACCGACCTGGCGCCTCAGCACTTGCTCGATAAAGTCGCTATAGCTGTCGAGGTCCTCTGCCAACACTTGAAGCACGTAATCGGCGTCTCCGGTGATCTTGTGGCAGGCCAATACTTGCGGCAATTGCGCAATCACTGCCTCGAAGGCGTCCGGCGCGTGATCGGCATGGGTGGAAAAGCGGATGTGCACGAATGCCATGATATCCAGCCCGAGCATTCTTCGATCCAGCGTTGCCTGATAACCCTTTATCACGCCCGCCTCTTCCATTCTCTTGCGCCGTCGCCAGCAAGGCGTGAGGCTCAATGAAAGCCGCTCACTGAGTTCGGCATTGGAAATACTCGCGTCCTCCTGCAACAACTCAAGAATGGCCAGATCGGTCTCGTCGAGGCTGATGCGCCTGGATATATTTTTCTTCATTACGCTGTTCCTGAGTTAAATCTCCCGATAAATATGCATAAACACGAAAACAAAGCAAAGAAATCGCGTCCTGACCAGAACAGAATATTTGCACTGGCTCACATTAACGGATGCGCAGAATGTTTACAGTTTTCAGTGATTCCCACCGTCTGCACCATGGCACCGAGTTGAAGGATGGCGTGCTCAAGCCGTCGTTCGAGCAGCCCAGTCGGGCCGACACCGTTCACGACCGTGTCAAGCAAACAGGCCTTGGCCGGGTAGTCGAACCGCGCGTGTTTGACCGCTCGTGTTACGTCAACGCGCACAGCGAGCGCTACGTGAGCTTCCTGGAAAGCGCCTGGTCGCAGTGGTGCGCCACAGGGCGCACCCATGATGCCCTGCCACTGGTATGGCCTGTACGTGACTTGGCCAACGATCAAGTGCCAACGTTCATTGACGGCAAACTGGGCTTCTATGCAATGGATGCCGGCTCGCCGATCACCGCCACGACCTGGCAGGCAGTCAAGACCAGTGCCGATATCGCCCTGACGGGCCTGGCACTGATCGATGAAGGCCACGACAGTGCCTTTGCCCTGTGTCGTCCGCCGGGCCATCACGCGGCGCGTGAGTACATGGGGGGCTACTGCTATCTCAACAATGCGGCCATTGCTGCACAGCAGGCAATCACTCAGGGCGCCAAACGTGTCGCGGTACTCGACGTCGACTTTCATCACGGCAACGGTACCCAGAACATTTTTTACCAGCGCAATGACGTCATGTTCATCTCGCTGCACGGCGAGCCGGCCGTGTCCTATCCCTACTATTCGGGGTTCAGCGGTGAAACCGGCGCGGGCCACGGCGAAGGGTTCAACTTCAACTACCCATTGCCGAAAAACACCGCCTGGGAAAACTACCGCGACGCCCTGCTTCATGCCTGCAGGAAGCTTCAGCAATTCGCGCCAGAAGTATTGGTGATCTCACTGGGCGTCGACACCTTCAAGGACGACCCGATCAGTCACTTCCTGCTGGAAAGCGCGGACTTCATCGGGATCGGCGAGCTGATAGCGAGTGTGGGTTGCCCCACCCTCTTCGTGATGGAAGGCGGCTACATGGTCGATGAAATCGGCATCAATGCGGTGAACGTACTGCATGGTTTCGAGAGCAAACGCGCCTGATCCCCCACGAATCTACAACGTGTAACTGGACAGATTGGAGAATAAAAAATGACGCTCTTCCTGGATGTCGATGATGCCGCACGCCTGTTCGCCAAGGTTGGCATCCGCCGGGCAATCCGTGAGATGGCCACCTACATCGAAGCAGACTATTTACGCTGGGCGCAGTTTGACAAGTCGCCGCGCACGGCCAATCACTGCGCAAATGGTGTGATCGAGCTGATGCCTACCGATGATGGCAAGCAGTATTCCTTCAAGTACGTGAATGGCCATCCGGACAATGGTCAGCAGAACCTGCTGACGGTGATGGCATTCGGTCTGCTGGCCGATGTCCACAGTGGCTATCCGACCCTGCTCAGCGAGCTGACACTGACCACCGCCGTTCGTACCGCTGCAACCTCGGCACTGGTCGCGCGTGCGCTTGCCCGTACTGGGGCAACCTCGATGGCCCTCATTGGCAACGGCGCTCAAAGCGAGTTTCAGGCGCTGGCCTTCCATGAAATGCTGGGCATCAACGAAATTCGCATCTTCGATATCGATCGCGATGCCTCACTCAAGCTGCTGCGCAACCTGGCGGCTTTCCCGACGATCAACGTGATTCACGCCGACTCCGTACAGGAAGCGGTCAAGGGCGCGGACATTGTTACCACCGTTACCGCCGACAAGGCCTACGCAACGATCCTGACCCCCGAGATGATGGAGCCCGGTATGCATATCAATGCCGTCGGCGGCGACTGCCCGGGCAAGACTGAACTGCACGCCGACATCCTGCGCAACGCTCGGGTCATCGTGGAGTTTGAACCTCAAACGCGGATTGAAGGTGATATTCAGCAACTGGAGGCCGACTCACCCGTCATCGAGTTTTTCCGGATTGCGCAAGGCGACATCCAGGGACGCGAGAGCGATGAACAGGTGACGGTATTCGATTCCGTAGGCTTTGCCCTGGAGGATTTCTCGTCGCTTCGCTACCTGCAGGCGATGGCGCACGAACATCAAGTCGGCCGGCACATCCACCTGGTACCCACGCCTGAAAATATAAAAAACCTGTTCCAGATGCTTGATCAGCAACCGACCAACGCCGCCCATCTGCGCACGGCCAGTTGACCTGCGAGTGACGCCCCAAGGCATCTGCAGCGGGCCGTCACTGCCCAAAAATAAAACAACACCGTCACCCGCCATTGCCTCCTGACAGTGGCGCTGGGTATCCATTTTTCTGCCAAAACTCAAAAACATAAGATCAAGAGGTTTTGAAATGAAATCGAATTCATCACAGCGGGCTGAGCAGCCTGCGCTGCAGCGCACGCTCAGCAATCGTCACATCCAGTTAATGGCCATGGGCGGCGCCATTGGCACGGGTTTGTTCATGGGCTCCGGAAAGATCATCGCCCTCTCCGGCACCTCGATCATCCTCATCTACATGATCATCGGCCTGTTCGTTTATTTCGTCATGCGCGCCATGGGCGAAATGCTGCTATCGAATTTGAATTTCAAGACCTTTGCGGATTTCGCCGGCGCTTACCTGGGGCCTCGCGCCGCATTTTTTCTCGGATGGTCGTATTGGCTGAGCTGGAGCGTTGCAGTGATCGGCGATGCCGTCGTCGTCGGAGGCTTTTTCCAGTACTGGTTCCCCGATCTGCCTGCCTGGATACCGGCTATCGGGATGCTGACGACCCTGTTTGCCTTGAACGTGCTGACGGTCAGGCTTTTCGGTGAGGTCGAATTCTGGTTCGCGATCATCAAGATCATCGCCGTGGTGACGCTGATTGGCGTCAGCCTCGTGATGATTGCCAGCTCGTTCGTATCCCCCAGTGGCGTTACCGCGTCCCTGGGCCATCTGGTGGATAAGCAGGCTGCATTCCCTAATGGCTTGCTGGGTTTTTTCGCCGGTTTTCAGATGGCGATATTCTCCTTTGCCGGTACCGAACTGATCGGCACCGCGGCGGCAGAAACCCGGTCGCCGGAGAAGACCCTACCCAAGGCGATCAACTCGATTCCGTTGCGAATCATCCTGTTCTACGTGTTGGCATTGGGCTGCATTATTGCCGTGACGTCCTGGCAGCAGGTTTCACCCGTGAAAAGTCCTTTTGTCGAACTGTTCCTTGTCGCAGGCTTTCCCGCAGCAGCCGGTATCGTGAACTTCGTAGTTCTGACATCCGCCGCTTCATCGGCCAACAGTGGCGTATTCTCATCCAGCCGTATGCTGTTCGGGCTGGCCAATCAAGACAATGCTCCGGGTATTTTTCGGCGGCTATCGGGCAATAGCGTGCCTCTGCTGAGCCTGGCCTTCACTACATCACTGATGCTGATGGGCGTACTGGTGCTGTTTATCGTTCCGCAAGTCATGACAGCATTCACCATCGTTTCCACTGTGTCGGCGGTTCTGGTGATATTCACCTGGTCGACCATCCTCGCCTCTTACATTGCCTATCGCAAAAAGCGTCCTGAGCTTCACGCAAAATCTGCTTACAAGATGCCGGGCGGCGTCCCAATGGCAGGGCTCTCACTGGCTTTTATGGGCTTCGTTCTCTGCCTGCTGGCATTGAGACCTGACACCCGTGTTGCCTTGATGGTCATGCCAGCATGGTTCATATGGCTGGCCATTGCTTATCAGCTGACCCGTAGCAGGAAGCCCAAAACCACAGCGCAATCGGCACGTCAATTCGGTTGAGTTGCGCTAAAGAGGCTTGGCGCAACTTAACTGTCTATTAAAAACCGTGGCTGGAGATGCAATTGCAGCGCAATCTTGCAGACGAAAAAAAGCCCGCTCAATGAGCGGGCTTCTTGTGGCGACCTGGCGTTCAGTGTTCCAGGTTGCCGAATATGGCGCAGCGGACGGGACTCGAACCCGCGACCCCCGGCGT
This sequence comes from Pseudomonas sp. 37 R 15, assembly GCF_900004865.1. Taxonomy (NCBI): domain Bacteria; kingdom Pseudomonadati; phylum Pseudomonadota; class Gammaproteobacteria; order Pseudomonadales; family Pseudomonadaceae; genus Pseudomonas; species Pseudomonas sp. 37 R 15. The sequence continues at coordinate 48,113 of NZ_CVTV01000044.1, forward strand.
GACAGGCCGGTATTCTAACCGACTGAACTACCGCTGCGCGTAACACATAAAGCGAATGGTGGGTGATGACGGGATCGAACCGCCGACCCTCTGCTTGTAAGGCAGATGCTCTCCCAGCTGAGCTAATCACCCTTCGTTTCGGTGTGGGCGCATCATACACCAAAAAATCGTAATGTCTTGATTTAAATGCACTTTATTTAAAAAAAGTTTACCGCACGACTTTTTGCCATATTTCGGGCAATAAAAAGCCCGCTCAATGAGCGGGCTTTCCGTGGTGACCTGGCGTTCAGCATTCCAGGTTACCGAATATGGCGCAGCGGACGGGACTCGAACCCGCGACCCCCGGCGTGACAGGCCGGTATTCTAACCGACTGAACTACCGCTGCGCGTAACACATAAAGCGAATGGTGGGTGATGACGGGATCGAACCGCCGACCCTCTGCTTGTAAGGCAGATGCTCTCCCAGCTGAGCTAATCACCCTTCGTTTCGGTGTGGCGCGCATTCTACGGAGCGCTCCGAGGTCTGGCAAGCACTTTCTTAAATCTTTTTTTTCAGCCCTTCCAATGGCTTACGCAGGGTTGGCCTGCGGCGTGATCAAGAGAATAATGCCCCCCTTTGTATAGAGGAGAGACTCACCCCATGTGGTTCAAGAACCTGCTTATCTATCGCCTGACCCAAGATCTGCCTGTTGATGCCGAGGCGTTGGAAGCGGCCATGGCCACCAAACTGGCGCGCCCGTGTGCAAGCCAGGAACTGACCACCTACGGTTTCGTTGCCCCTTTCGGTAAAGGTGAAGACGCGCCCCTGGTCCACGTCAGCGGGGATTTTTTACTGATCGCCGCGCGCAAGGAAGAACGCATCCTGCCGGGCAGCGTGGTACGGGACGCGGTTAAAGAGAAGGTTGAGGAGATCGAGGCCGAGCAGATGCGCAAGGTCTATAAAAAGGAGCGCGACCAGATCAAGGATGAAATCATCCAGGCCTTCCTGCCCCGCGCCTTTATTCGTCGCTCGTCGACCTTCGCCGCCATCGCGCCGAAACAGGGTCTGATCCTGGTCAACTCGGCCAGCCCGAAACGCGCGGAAGACCTGCTCTCCACCCTGCGCGAAGTGATCGGCACCCTGCCCGTACGCCCGCTGACCGTCAAAACCGCACCGACGGCGATCATGACCGACTGGGTCACCACCCAGAAACCGGCGGCCGACTTCTTCGTGCTCGACGAATGCGAACTGCGCGACACCCACGAAGACGGCGGGATCGTGCGCTGCAAGCGCCAGGACCTGACCGGCGAAGAAATCCAGCTGCACCTGACCACCGGCAAAGTCGTGACCCAATTGTCCCTGGCCTGGCAGGACAAGCTGTCCTTCATGCTCGACGACAAAATGACCGTCAAGCGCCTGAAGTTCGAAGACTTGCTGCAGGACCAGGCCGAACAGGACGGCGGCGACGAAGCCCTGGGCCAACTGGATGCCAGCTTTACCCTGATGATGCTGACCTTCGGCGAATTCCTGCCGGCGTTGATCGAAGCACTCGGCGGTGAAGAGACCCCACAAGGCATCTAAGCCATGTGAGGCTCTAAAATGTGGGAGGGGGTTTGTCCCCGATAGCGGTGTATCAGTCAAAAATCCATTAGCTGATACACCGCCATCGGGGGCAAGCCCCCTCCCACATTTGATTGCGTTACCACGTCAAAAATCGAACAAGAAAGGACACTTTCCATGCGCGCACTCGCCGCCTTGAGCCGCTTCGTCGGCAATACCTTCGCCTACTGGGTGTTGATCTTTGCCGTCGTCGCATTTCTCCAACCCAGCTGGTTCCTCGGCCTGAAAAGCGCCATCGTCCCACTGCTGGGCCTGGTGATGTTCGGCATGGGCCTGACCTTGAAACTCGAAGACTTCGCCGAGGTCGCCCGCCATCCGTGGCGTGTCGCTCTGGGCGTGGTCGCGCATTTTGTGATCATGCCCGGCGTGGCGTGGTTGTTGTGCCAGGTCTTTCACCTGCCGCCGGAAATCGCCGTTGGCGTGATTCTGGTCGGCTGCTGCCCAAGCGGTACGTCATCCAACGTGATGACCTGGCTGGCCCGTGGCGACCTGGCACTGTCGGTGGCCATCGCCGCCGTCACCACCCTCCTCGCCCCGCTGCTCACCCCGGCGTTGATCTGGCTGCTGGCTTCGGCCTGGCTGCCGGTGTCGTTCATGGAGCTGTTCTGGTCGATCCTGCAGGTGGTGTTGCTGCCAATCGTGCTCGGCGTGCTCGCGCAACGCTTGCTGGGTGATCGGGTGCGTCATGCGGTCGACGTGCTGCCGCTGGTCTCGGTGGTCAGCATCGTGATCATCGTCGCCGCCGTGGTCGCCGCCAGTCAGGCGAAGATTGCCGAGTCAGGCCTGTTGATCATGGCCGTGGTGATGCTGCACAACAGCTTCGGCTACCTGCTCGGCTACTTCACCGGGCGCCTGTTCACGTTGCCATTGGCGCAACGCAAATCCTTGGCGCTGGAAGTGGGCATGCAGAACTCCGGGCTCGGCGCCGCGCTGGCCAGCGCGCACTTCTCGCCACTGGCGGCGGTGCCCAGTGCGCTGTTCAGCGTCTGGCACAATATTTCCGGGGCATTGCTGTCGACTTACTTTCGACGTATGAGCGAGAAGGAAGATCGCCGCGCACTGGAGAACACCCCGCACACTTGATCGAGCGGCCCATGTTCGGCACTCTTAGCCCCTCGCGGGGACGACCTCGCGACGCCAATGCGCGTTGAGTCCGGGGACGACCCCGCCTGAAGAAGCGAGGTCACCATGTCCTGGATCATTCTGTTTTTCGCCGGGTTGTTTGAAGTCGGCTGGGCCGTCGGCCTGAAGTACACCGACGGCTTCAGCAAGCCCCTGCCCACCGCACTGACCATTGCCGCTATGGTTATCAGCCTAGGCCTGCTGGGGCTGGCGGTGAAGGAACTGCCATTGGGCACCGCCTACGCCGTATGGACGGGAGTGGGCGCCGTGGGCACGGTGATCGCCGGGATTATTCTGTTTGGGGAGTCCATGGCGTTGTTCCGGTTGGCCAGTGTGGCGTTGATTATTTGCGGATTGATTGGGCTCAAGATCAGCACGTAACCGCGTAGCGCAGCACCCGCTGCAACTTGCCTCAGTAATTAATCAGCTCACGTGCGCTCCAGGGCACCCAGGGTTTGCAAGATATGCTGGGCAAGTTCGTTCGCGCACTCGATCTGAATATTGTGCCCTGCATCAAAATTGATCACTTGGCAATCAGCCAGCGAACGCTGCAGGGCGGTCTTCTCGGCGGCCGAAGAAAAGTTGCTCTTCTGGCCGAAATACAGAGCGGCAGGCGCCGAGATGCCGTTGAGCAGATCAACGTAATGCTTGCGCAGCCCGTGAAAACGCAGTCCTACACGCGAGCGCAAACGTGCATCCCAACGCCATCGGTAACCGTGTTCATCATCGCCAGACAACACACGCTCACACAACTGACGGGCAAACGAGTCGGAAACGGTCATATAGCTCATTTTGATAAGTTGGACTGCCTCGGCGACGCTGCGTATCAACGGCTGGCTGGGTGTTGTACGTAGATGATGCAGCTCTTTGGCAATCTGAAGCTCCATGTCCAAGACATCGACGGTGGGCGGAATGAAGGTTTCCAGCAGAAACAGCGTTCTAACCCATTGCCGATTTTGATTGGCGAACAGGGCCGCGAGTACCGAACCCAAGGAGTGGCCAACCACATGCACCTGGGTGAGTGCGAGCGCGTCGCAAAGAAGGGTGATATCGCTGACGTAGTCCACCAGTTGGTAGCCCTTCCCGTCTTCTATATGCGAAGAAAGCCCGTGCCCGCGCAGGTCTGGGGCAATCACGCGATAACCGGCAGCCACCAGATGCAGCGCCATATCGTGCCAGCTATAAGCCTGGTCAAGTAGCCCGTGGATGAGTAAGACAGCCGGTTGCCGGTCCTCGCCCCACTGACAGACATTGATCCGATAACCATTGATCAGCAGCTCCCTATCCATGAAGCGCACTTGATGTCTGCTCGCACTGAGATGGGCGGCAGGCAGCTCGGGTACTGGCGCGGTGTACGCTGCTGCAGGGTGAGTCAGGGACTGCTGTATGAAAGCTTCCAGCCTGGCGACTGAATGATGCTCGAACAAATCCTGAGGTTTTAAATCCAGACCGAAAGTCGATTTGATCTTCAGCAGTAACTCAACCGCCATGAAAGAGGTCAGCCCGAGCATCCGGAAACTGGCTGTTTTGTCCAGGGTTTGCGCCTCGAGTCCCAGACTGAGGGCGATGATCGAAGTCATATCATGTGCTGCCCGCCCCTGGGGCTCACCGACCTTGGGCGCCGAGTCCGCAAGCCCTGCCGCGCCTGGTGCGATGGTCGGTGTAAAAAACGGCTGACTGAATACGATCCCCGTGTTGGGACCGTTTTGCGGGATCAGCATAACCGGCGCGTCACTGAAGACCGGTCGAAAGGAGGTACGCTCGAAAGCATATACCGGGATATCCATCACCGGTTCTGGGCGCGGTGCCGCAGAGGCACACAAGGCCGCCCACTCAATAGGTACGCCGCGCTCGTATAACCAACTCACTGCACGATAAAGCTGAGTTTGCGTTTCTTTGGCCAACGATGAACACATCGCAAACCTGGAAAATGGCTGGCATACGGCATTCAACGCGGCACCCGGCCCGACCTCCAGTCCTATATATGTTCCCTTACCCAGTAAGTTTTCAATGCTCTCGCGAAACCGTACTCGCTGGTGCATATGTTGACAAAAATAGTCGGCATTGAACGTGCCGCCATCTGCCGGTAGCCCTGTGAGATTGGCGATGATGGGGACTTGCGGCGCACCATAGGTGACCGACGCTGCCACCGCCTCAAAGGCAAGAGACGCCGGCAACATGGAGGGGGAATGAAAGGCTTTTTCCACTCGCAACTCAACCCATTGCATAGGAAGAGTATCGAGCAGGCATTGGAATCGTTTCACCGCCGGCAACGGCCCGCTGACGACTGTTTGATGCTGGCTGTTGTCTGCGGCAATCACCACTGCCTGCTCAGGTTCAAAACAGCAGCGCTCAAGCAGCGCTTCAACATCACGGGTGCTCGCCAAAACGCAGAGCATCGCCCCCGGCGCCGTCATTTGCTCCATCAATCGCGCTCGGGAAACGACCAGGCGCAACGCGTCAGCCAAGGAAAATACCTGGGCAATGCAGCACGCTGCGTATTCACCAAGACTATGCCCGATCAAGTACCTGGGCTTGACACCCAAGGAGATCCATAACTTGGCCAGGGCATACTCCAGACAAAAAATGGCAGGCTGGCAATTTATTGTTTTTCGCAACACCGCTGTGTCTGATTCCAATACCAGCGTCTTGATCGACAAACCGTGATTAGCCATCGTGATCGCTTCGCACTCATCAATGGCCTGGCGAAATACCTCGAAGGCGGCATATGGCATTGTCCCCATGCCTGGGTAATGGGAACCCTGGCCGGTGAAGAGAAATACACACTTGGGCCTCTTCCCAAACGCCTTCGGCCTATCAGCGCCATTGGAAAATGAGCGCAGTTTTTCGCACAAATCCGCCTTGTTCAAGAAAGCAATGGCCTTGCGTATGGATAAATCGGCCCTGTAACGATTGGCGGTGTAGGTGAGCGTCTGCGCACCTCTATGCGTCGGCTTTAAATAATCAGCATAAGCACGCGCAATGGCTTTGATGGAATACTCAGAGTGTGCGGTTATCTTCAGCACCCCGGCGCCCTCAACCCAGGACCTCTCACCTGCACAGGCGGCCGGGGGTTCTTCCAGCACCATATGCGTATTGGTACCGCCGAACCCGAAGGCACTCAGGCCCGCAATGCGCTTGTTGTCCGGTTGCCATGCGCTGAGTGCCGTCACTATCTTCAGCCGCGTGTGATCCAGAAACTCATCAATCAACGGATTCAATTGACCGATATGAATTTGCGGTGGGATCAATTGATGCTTGAACATCAGCAGAATCTTTAACAAGCCCGCCATGCCCGCGCCGGACTCGCAATGGCCGATATTGGCTTTGACCGCGCCCAGAAGACAGGGCGTAACGATTGAAGCCTGCCCTCCACCATATACCTTGGACAACGCTTTTATCTCGATCGGATCACCCAACGGCGTACCCGTGCCATGGGTTTCGATATAACTGACGTCCTGCGGCTGCACTGCGGCTTGACGTAGTGCGCGCGCGATTACCTGTTCTTGTGCTTTGGCGCTGGGAGCCGTCAGGCCATTTGTCATGCCGTCCTGATTGATCGCACTGCCACGTATGATCCCCAGGATTTCGTCACCTTCGGCCAACGCTCGCGCATAGGGTTTCAACATGACCAATCCTGCCCCCTCGCTACGCACGTAACCATCGGCGCTTGCCGAAAAGGTTTGGCACCGGCCGGTAGGCGACATGAATCCAGCCGCAGCGAAGGCCAGGTTGGTTTCCGGGGCCAGGATTACATTGATGCCGCCGGCGATGGCCAAATCGCATTCCCCTGCGTTCAAATGTGCACACGCCAGATGTATCGCGCTCAGGGAAGATGAACACGCGGTATCCACCACCATGCTGGGGCCCTGAAAATCAAACTGATAGGAGATGCGATTGGCCAGGGGGCTGAGCGTTGACCCAGTGCCTACATACCCTTCCATCAAATTAATATCGCGATTGAGGATTTTATTGAAGTCCCAACCACTGGCGCCGATGAACACACCGGTGTTACTACCGCGCAGCGAATACGCTGTGTAATGAGTACGCTCAATCAAGTGCCAACTCATCTCCAGCAACAGGCGCTGCTGGGGGTCTAGCTTTTCTGCCTCACGCGGGCTGATATTGAAAAAGGCAGCGTCGAACTGATCGATACCCTCCAGGAAGCCCCCCCACTGCGTCGCCGCTGATGAACGTCTGTCCCGATGATGCAGTGGCGGAATATAGGCATTGTTCCACCGATCGGCAGGCACTGCGGTGATGCAGTCTTTGCCCTCGCACAAGTTCTGCCAATATTGCTCAGCATCATTGGCGCCGGGCAAGCGCAGCGACATACCGATGATCGCGATACGCTCCATTACCGGCCCCATTGCCGCGTGTCCATCTCCAGCTCCGTCTGGCGCGACGCGTTGATATGCTTGAGAAATTGTCCAACCCGCTGCTGACAGTCAGGGCTGCCAACGACTTCATGAAACAGACGATGTTCATCGGCAAACAACGAATGATCCAGGTCCGTTGACAAATTGACGGCCCTCTTGGCATTCGCAATAGCCGCCGCAGGCGCGCTGGCGATACGTATTGCCAGCTTTCGCACATAAGCATCCAGCGCCACAGGCATTACAGCGCGATTCACATAGCCATAAGCTTCAAGTTGCTCGGCATTATAAAATTGACCGCTGAGCATCATTTCCAGCGCGCGGGACCGACCGACGAGGCGCGGCAATAATTGCGTTCCTCCTTTACAGGGCAACAACCCCAGCGACACTTCCGGGTGCCGGATAAACGCTTTGCCAATCGCTGCAAAGCGCATATCAAGCGCCATCAGGAACTCACTGCCAGCGCCGCTGGCACGGCCAGCGAGCTGTCCGATGGTGACCTTCCCCCAGGCGTGAAAGCGTTCAATCAACTCATACATCGACAGCAGTGCCTGGTTGGCCACCTCATCGCGATAATTCTGGAACAACTGCAGATCCGCACGGGCGATGAAAAAATCCGGGTCCGCACTGTTGAACACAATTACCTTAACGTTCGAACACTCTGCTTGCCGGGCGGTGTAGCGGAGCAACTCGTCCGTCAACTGGGCATCGAGCAGGTTGACAGGAGGATTGTTTATCGTGACAAAGTCCACCCCTTGCTGGTGCACGACGCTCAATAATTTAAAGTCGCCAGTCATCACGCCCCCCTTACGGAAAAACTCATCGCGTGGACGTCCAGGGTTTATCCAGGCACTTCAATTTAATCCGATAAAGATCCAGGTTTCCGCTCTGAAAACCGAGAATGGAATATTTAAGGTAGCGTTCATAGGTTTCGACCTGATCCAAACCGACCAGCTCGATTGCTCTCTCGCGGTGGGTATCAAGACGCGAAATCCACTCACGCAAGGTATTTACATAATCAGATCGGTCGTTGCGTAATTCGACAATTTCAAAATGTCCTTGAACCGCTTGGACAATATCCAGCAAATGCGGAGGATCGGTTTCTTGAAAAATCTCCTTGGATAAGAACGCTGTCGCCCGGGTGCCCACCATCTCTTGACGGGGCTTTCGGGAGCCATACGCGAACGTTTGAACAGACATATACCCACCGGGCACCAGCAGTGCATCCTGACAATGTTTGAAAAACGCCTTGTATGACTCCAGCTTCTGGGCTTGGCTGTCATCCAGTTTCGCAAAGTGCTCGAAAGCACCTATCGAGATAATGCTGTCGTACGGTTCGAGCGGGTAATGGTCCTGCCAATTTTCAACGCGAACTTCACACCCACCAAGGCCCAACTCGGCTATGTAGTCGGCCTGAGCATTGCTGAGCGTCAGCCCGGTAATCCGTTCAGCGCCACAGGTCGCAACGACCCGCGATAACGCCGCCCCCCAACCACAACCTATGTCCAAAACCGAACGCGCCGTGTCCGCGCCCGAGGCCCGGATATGATGATCAAGTTTATTGATCTGAGCGTGTTCCAATGAGTCTGACTCAGATGAAAACATCGCACCGGAATACACCATGGCGTCATCCAGCCAAAGCTTATAAAACTCATTGCTCAGATCATAATGCGCTTGTATGGCACGCTCGGATGACCCGAACTTCGCAGAATGGGGCATCTTATTCTCCATCGCTCGCCAGGTACGTACTCAGCGTTTCAATCGTTGGGTGATCGTATAGCAGCGTGGCGTCCAGCTTACGACCGACCAGCGTTTGCAATTTCGCGGTCAACTCGACCACAGACGCAGAATCAATACCGTAGCGATCGAAGGCCACATCGGTCGCCAGCTCCGTCGCCGGAACCTCAAGCAAATCCGCCAATGACTCAAGTAAAAACTCTTCAATAACTTCCCGTTCCAGCACGATTGCCATTTTTATAGCGCCTCATAGCCCAGTTGTCGTTTGGATGCCGTAAAAAATATGAACGTATTAAGGCCGTGTCTTTTTTGCGTCACGCTTTTCTTTGGAAGGCTGCCGCATATCGGAAACCTGACCGCACGCTTTAAGTACATTTAAAATACCCAACCCCAAGTCCAGCTCATACCATTCATAGGCCATGCGTGCTGAGTAAGGAAACGCATGATGGTTATTGTGATAACTTTGTCCGAGTGTGGGCACGGCCATCAGCAAGGGAATAGAGTTTGTACTGCGGTCGGCGGTGCGGTAGGGGCGTGAGCCCACGCTGTGAGACAGCGTGTTAATACTCCAATACGTCAGATGGTTCATCACAAAAATGCGCACAAACCCTCCCCACAGAATTCCCAGCACGACGCCTTGCCAACTCATGTAAATAAGTCCGGACAGCACTCCCGGAATGACAAAACCGGCCGCCAGCCAATAAATGTAATTGACGTGGACGTGCAGGATATCGGGGTCCTTGTACAGGTCCTTCACGTATCGATTCCATCCGGGAGCGCGAATGCTCAACGGCGTCCAGATCCATCCCACGTGTGAATGCCAAAAGCCTTTCATATGCTGCCAGAACCCTTCGTTATAGACAGTGGTCCCGCCTGGCCTTATATACATGGAATGTGGATCGTTAGGGCGATCGCTATGGATATGATGTTTGCGGTGTATCGCCGCCCACCATATGACCGGCCCTTGAAACCCCATGGACCCCATGCCCGCCAGACAAATCCTGAGCCACCGTTTGGCGCTATATGACTTATGAGCGAATAGGCGATGAAACCCGAGTTCAACGCCACACACGGCAATGGCATGCATCATCAGCAACATGCCTATTTCAACCATTCCAATCTGGTACCAGCCAATAACGTGCAAGTAAATGGCAAGCATGACTGCGATAACCGGAACAAAGGTAACGACACCGGCAAGCACCCGGTCGATCATTCTGCTCTGAGGCTGCTCAAAGCGACGTGCCAAGGGCCCGTCGTACTGCTGTTCAATTCCGGGCAAGTCAAGTTCATGCTCATCCGGAAGGCTGGGTACACGTTTCATCAAATACTCCAGACATCTGAAACGCCTCACCCACTGTTTCTTCAAGACAGGTGAGCGGCGTGATTTTTAGAATTCAATGGTCTAGGTCAGTCTTGCTTGGCGACGGAGTGAGATAGAGTTCCCTGCATTTAAACCGCTGCAACTTTCCGCTTGAAGTTCTGAACAGTCGATTGGGCTTGACGAACACTATGTCATCAGGGCTTATGCCGTGCTGCCGGGTGATTAATTCGCGTATATCCGCAGCCAAAATAGACAGTTGATCAGCGGAGCGCGGCCTCAACTCGATCAGCACGACCAGTCGCTCTTCGCCCGCCACTTCGATGCCTAGTGCAGCACAGCTGTCATCTCGAATGTCCGGATGGGACTCGACGGTGTGCTCTATGTCCTGTGGGTACCGATTTTTCCCACGCACGATAATAAGGTCTTTGATCCGTCCGGTTATATACAGCTCACCGCGCTCTATAAAGCCTAGATCTCCTGTGCGTAAATAGTATTCGGGCAAACTTGCTATTTTCGATTGGAATGCTTGACACGCGTCGGTGGCGCCTGGCCAATAACCTTTAGCGTTGCTGTCACTGCTTAGCCAGACCTCACCCACTTGACGCTCTTCACAGAGCACGCTGGTTTCGGGGTTGACGATGTTCACCTTATGACCGTGTCGTGGGTAACCGCAACTGCTGACTTCAATACCATGAGCACTACCAGGGTCAACTGGCACGACGCTATGCTCTCGTAGTTTCCGACCATCTATATACAAGCTGTTGACGTCACTCAGCTTGGTGCTCCTGGTGACAAAAAGAGTGGCTTCGGCAAGACCGTAACACGAGTAAAAGGCCTTCTTGTTGAAGCCCCATCGAGAGAATTTCTCGCAGAAACCTTCAAGGGTTGGTTTGCGAATGGTTTCTGCGCCCGTGAACGCCAGGCTCCAACTGCTCAGATCGATACCAGACCTGTCAGCTGTGTCGATACGCCGGGTGCACATCGCATACGCAAAATTAGGCCCGCCCGAGGTCGTGGCCCGGTAGTCCGAAATCAGCTGAAGCCAGCGCAACGGGTTTTGCACAAAGGCCAGAGGGCTGAACACTATGCTATGTGCGCCTAAGAAAAGAGGCTGCAGCACATTTCCAATCAAGCCCATATCGTGAAACATAGGCAACCAGCCAACCACCACTGCGCGCTCGTCATGTTCAAAGGCCTGCTGTATGGCACGTTGGTTAGTCAGAATATTTTCATGGGTGAGCATGACGCCCTTTGCGACGCCAGTGGACCCGGACGTATATTGAATAAGCGCTAACTCATTATATTTCACAGAGAAACCTGAGCGGTCCCACTCGACATTATCCAGGCCTGCCAAATCAATAACCTGGACATATGAAAGTCCATCTGATTGCAAAACGTGGTTGACCGCAGATACTAATCCGGCAGCGCTCAGAACGAAGGTTGACCGAGCATCCCTTGCAACGGCCGTCAGACGCATTTTATCCGCTGTCGTCAGAGGCGCAGATAACGGAACCGGGACAGCGCCTGCATAGAGACACCCGAAGAATGCCTCAATAAAATCCAGCCCCGCGTGAAATACCAGCAATATATTGCGACCCTGCATGCCATGCTCAGTCAGATAACTGGCAATTCTCCTGGCTCGGGCATCCAATTGCGCAAACGTCAGGCTGTACGATTGTGAAAGGGAATAATCATGAAACGTGTAGGCTGGTTGCCCGGCATTTACAATCGCCCTTTCCTGCAGCATTCCCCCCAGCGAGTTGATGTGATGCATGTTCAGCCTTCCACACACGTCAACAAAGCGTAGGCAATCGAAAACCGACCCGACTCAGGCACCATGCACAACACTTTGTCACCAGCTTTGAACATGCCGTTGCCGAGTGCCTCCTCCAACATGAGATAAATACTGGCGGAGCCGACATTTCCCTTGCTTGCCAGATTGGTAAACCACTTTTGCGTGGGCACCGTAAAGCCAATATCCAAATAGGCTTTGACCAGCTCTTCAAAAAAGAAATACGAGCTGATATGCGGGAGAAAGTGATCGATCTCGTCGGGCTTGATCATGCCCCGCGCCATTAATTTTTCAGTCTCTACCAATACCGACCCGGACAAGCCCTTTGCCAGTAAGTCGGTATCCTGGCGAAGCAGCATCAATCCCGCTTCTTCGGCCTGGGAAATAGTCTTGTAGGATTGGTACGTATCGCCAGCCTGCAGGTTCTTCGTCTTCGTACTTCCCAAGTACATGCACGCAGGGTATTTATGCGCGTAGGAATTCAACGTTATCCATTCGATCTTCAACGAGATACTTCTTTCACGCGGCGTGCTTTGGACAACCGCTGCGCCAGCACCGTCTGATAACATCCACCGTAAAAAGTCAGCGTTGAAATATTGGTATGACGCTTCCTGACCGCGCGGAGCACTGATCTGACTTTCTTTTTCGAAACGGCTTCCTTGTAAAGCGACGGATGCCAGTTCAGAACCTACCGCCACCGCAATATCATGCTCGTTTGCCAAAATCGAATTATTCACACTTTTAAGAGCGGCCATGCTGGAGACGCATACGCCCCCTGCCGAAAGAATGTCCATGGGTCCGCCGCCCAGGCGGCCATGTACCATCGAGGCAAATCCCGGGACAATCAGATCGGGACAGGTCGTCGCAGTAGCAAGCATCTCGATCTGATCGATAGACAGCCCCCCTTTGCGCAAAGCATCCTGAACGGCATTTGCAGCAAGCTGCTCATTCAGGTGTGTTTGCTGACCTTGGCGATCAAACGCATAATAGCGCTGGACTATCCCATTGGCATTTAATATTAAGTCCTTATAACGACTGGGGTTGCCATTAACTAAGCCAAGGTGCTTTTCAATATCGTCGTTGTGAACGGGATCATTAGGCAGAAAGGCGCCAAGGGACGTAATATAGGCGGCGCGTTTTTCACAATTCAAAGCACTCTCCTCCACCCTGCACCGATAACACTTAGAAACTGCCCATCTCTTCGAATTGCAAGACATAGAGGCGGCTCGCCACTTGTGCTACACGTGCAATTTGAAACGCGACTGATGGCGTAATGTAAGGCGAGGCAATCATTTTGATGAAACCCTCGTAGTGGCCTGCATCGTTGCATGAGTGATAGATCAAATTACTCATTTGCTTATCCGTGAGCGCTAGCGCCTGTTTCAGATTTTGCGCCCATCGACCGGTCAGCTTTCTCCCCACACCTTCAATAATGAAGGTCACACCGAATGCAGGAAGGGGATTTGGCGTACTGGTTTGCTGGAATACATAAGCGGACAATGCTTCATAACCGATATTGCGCGGGTACTGAGTGATGTTCTTTAGATCGCCGCCCACGGCGACGTAGTCTCGCTCAAGCAGATGGAAATCCTGGTGCTCGCGACTCACGTGTGCGATGAGCGCATTGCGAATGACTTCATGCCCCTCGTCCATATTTGACGCCGCACGGAGCATCCAGCGCGGACCGTCGTGATAGCACATATTGATGAGAAAATCTCTATACTCAACAAGAGTAATAGTGCGCTCATTGATGGACCGAACGATGGGGGTGGCATTCAGTTTCTTTTCGAATTCGTACCATGTCACGGCTAAAGACAACCCTAGCCATCTCGCCGCCAGATTATCCACTTTCGACAAATTGGCACCCACGGGTGACTGCTCGTACAACTCATCAATAGAGACGCTGTGCTTGATTTCTGGAAGTTGCATTTCACACCTTTGCCATTATTAACACACGCCTGCACAGCCGCTTCTAAACAGTCGAGCGCTGTTTGTTCCAACTGACGTGTTTTTGTAATGCTAGAGGTGCTTACAGAAGTTAAATGTAGGGAAAATCTCAAACAGTCCAAATTACCTTTTGAGTTGACGTTGCGTCTTACAGGCAAAAAAGATAAGCCGCATTCAGCCCTGGTCCATGTGGCTGTACCGGCATTGGCCGGCGCAGCCATCGCAGCATAGGTCAAGCTAGCGTACGGCTCCCCGTAGTTCATTGACCAATTCATACAGTTGTGAAGGCGTCGCAACGGGCACAGTGACCGGTTGACCGGCGACCAATGTCACGCGCGACCAAAACCGCCGAAACACGCCTTTTTGTGGATCACGACTGAAAAAGCTCCCCCACAACCCCTGCAACGCCAGCGGAATCACCGGTACCGGTGTCTCTTCCAGAATCCGCGTCACGCCACCGCGAAACTCATTCATCTGACCATCGCCGGTCAACTTGCCTTCCGGAAAGATGCACACCAGCTCGCCGTCCTTCAGGTATTCGGCAATCCGCGTGAAGGCCTTTTCGTAGATCTGGATGTCTTCGTGACGCCCGGCAATCGGAATCGCCCCGGCAGTGCGGAAGATAAAGTTGAGCACCGGCAAGCGGTAGATCTTGTAGTACATGACGAAACGAATCGGCCGACGCACTGCGCCACCAATCAGCAACGCATCGACAAACGATACATGATTGCAAACGAGCAAGGCCGCGCCTTCATCCGGAATCCGCTCCAGGTTGCGGTGCTCGACGCGGTACATGGAATGGCTGAGCAGCCAGATCATGAAGCGCATGGTGAACTCGGGCACGATCTTGAAGATGTAGGTATTGACCGCGATGTTGAGCAGCGACACCACCAGGAACAACTCGGGGATCGACAGCCTGGCCACGCTCAGCAGCAGGATCGACACGATGGCCGACACCACCATGAACAGTGCATTGAGAATGTTGTTGGCCGCGATCACGCGCGCGCGCTCGTTTTCGGCGGTGCGCGACTGAATCAGTGCGTACAGCGGCACGATGTAGAAGCCGCCGAACACGCCCAGGCCGAGGATATCGAACAACACCCACCAGGCTTGCCCGTAGCCGAGCACTGCCAGCCAGTCGTTGGCCTGGACATTCTGGGGGAAGCCGCCGGAATGCCACCAGAGCAGCAGGCCGAACACCGTCAGGCCGAACGAGCCGAACGGCACCAGGCCGATTTCCACCTTACGGCCCGAGAGCTTTTCGCAGAGCATCGAGCCCAGGGCGATCCCCACCGAGAACACGGTGAGGATCAGGGTGACGACGGTTTCGTCGCCATACAACCATTCCTTGGCGTAGGCCGGAATCTGCGTCAGGTAGATCGCGCCGACGAACCAGAACCAGGAATTGCCGACAATGGACCGCGACACCGCCGGGGTCTGTCCCAGGCCCATGCACAACGTGGCCCAGGACTGGGTGAAGATATTCCAGTCCAGGCGCAATTGCGGGGTGGAAGCCGCCGCCCGTGGAATGCTGCGGCTGGCCAGGTACCCCAGCACCGCCACGCCGACAATCGCCACGGCCACTACCGGCGCGTAATGGGTGGACGACATCATGATGCCCGCGCCGAGGGTGCCGGCAAGAATCGCCAGGAACGTGCCCATTTCCACCAGACCGTTGCCGCCGACCAGCTCATCGTCATGCAGAGCCTGGGGCATGATCGAATATTTCACCGGGCCGAACAGCGCCGAATGGGTGCCCATGGCGAACAGTGCCAACAGCATCAACGCCAGGTGGTTGAATAGAAAACCGGTGGCGCCCACGGCCATGATCACGATTTCACCGAGCTTGATCGCGCGGATCAACGCGTCCTTGTTGAATTTCTCGCCAAACTGCCCGGCCAACGCCGAGAACAGGAAGAACGGCAGGATGAACAGCAAGGCGCACAGGTTGACCCAGATGGAACGGTCGCCCTCGATGGTGAGCTTGTAGAGAATCGCCAGAATCAGCGATTGCTTGAAGATGTTATCGTTGAAAGCGCCCAGCAGCTGGGTGATGAAAAACGGCAGGAAACGCCGTGTGCGCAGCAAGGTGAATTGTGAGGGATGGCTCATCGTCCGTGTTCCTGCGTGGCCTGTTATTGATCAGGCCACGACTTTACCTAATCCTGCTTACTTATTCGCTAACCCCGCAATGCACGGCGAAACAAAAAGCTCGCCTTTGTAGGCGCCCTGCACCGTGCGCTTGGCCACGATCAGCCACATCAGCGCCAGAGCCACCACCAGCACACTGCCCAATACGCTGAAGAACCCCAGGTGCAGCAGGCCTGCTAGCTTGAGCGTGGCCAGCGCGTAAACCCCCAGCGGAAAGGTAAAGCCCCACCAGCCCAGGTTGAACGGAATACCGGCGCGCAGGTAACGCAGGGTGATCAACACCGCCATCAACATCCACCACAAGCCGAAGCCCCACAGGGTGATGCCTGCCACCAGACCAAGCCCGTTGGCCATTTCGCCGACACCCGGCAGGCCATTGGCGGCGAAGATCGCGGGCGCATCGCCGCCCAGCAGCAACATGCCCAGGGCACCGGTGCCGATGGGGCCCAGCGCCAGCCAGCTCGACGCCGCCATATTGGCGTGGGGCAGTTTGTGCAGGGCCATGCGCAGCATCAGGATGGTCAGGATGCTGAAGGCGACCGGCAGGGAGAACGCCCAGAGTACGTAACTGGTCACCAGCATCACCAGTTGCCCATGGGCATCCGCCAGGTGCGGCGCCAGCAGGCCACCGCTGGCGGCGGCGACTTCGGCGGCCACCACCGGGAGCAGCCACACCGCAGTCATCTGGTCGATGCTGTGTTCCTGGCGGGTGAACATCATGAACGGAATCAACACACCACAGGCCAACGCCATGACCACGTCCAGCCACCACAGGGCTTCGGCCAGGGGAATCACATCGCTGCCCCAACGCGGCAGTCCGAACAGCAGCAAACCATTGAGAAGAGTGGCCAAGCCCATGGGGATGGTGCCGAAAAACATCGAGACCGTCGAATGCCCGAAAATCCGGCGCGCCTCGTGGAAAAACATCACCCAACGCGCGGCATACAGGACGCTGAACAAGACGAACAAGCCGATGGTGAACATCCACAGGCCTTCGGCAACCGCATGCAAGCCGGGCAGATTGACCGGCAGTTGCGCCAGGGCCAGCGCCAGCACGCCGGTGCCCATGGTCGCGGCAAACCAGTTCGGGGTGAACTGGCGAATCACTTCCCGGGGACGGGTCAGGTGGCTGAAGGGTTTATAGCTGGTGGTTGTCGAGCAGGTCATGATGGCAATCCTCTTCCTCGCATGAGGTTGCGGCCATCATAGAAGCGTATCGAATATCTATATAACGGGTAATATCTCTATTGCTTATCTATTTTACCAATATTGATTAAATCCATTCTCTGGAGCGCGGTAGTGACGACCTACGACTGCGCTGCAACACAGCGCCATTGACCCTGACCTGTGAACCTTCACAGTTACGCCCATTACGTAATTATTATTAACTGATCACACATTGCTGTAAGCACGGGCAGAGAAGGTGTAGCCCTTACATTATTCAGCGCCAGGAGTACGAAGCATGCCAGCCCCGTTTGATCACTTGAGAAAGGCTGATTCCTCAGAAACCACCAGTGATACAGCCTTGCCGCCCATCATTGACACATTGCCTGATATCGAAGGCGACGATCAACGCAATGTAATCCGACAGTACCATTCTATTAATGGTTTACCAGTAGAGTTTCCACATTGGAAAAATGCAGCCACCGAGCCAGGCTATTTTGATCAGGTCTGCGTCGATATTGATGATCGCAGGGTACACATTGAAGTGTTTGAAGGGCCTATCGAGGGTAACAAAAAGATCTTGCTACGTACTCCGCACTTGCAGGTCCACGGCTATAAAAAATTCATATACTCAGTCACGCCTCATGCCACATCACAGACGTCAACGTGCGACCCCGTCGTGCTATTTGTTGATGCCATGGACCCCAATTACGAAAAACAACCGGAAGCGATTATCTTGCCCGACGACTTACCCAACGCAGAGGTGACACGAGAATACTTGGACAGACACGGAGGGTTGACACTGGAGATGCCAAGGCCTGTGGATTCCAGACCCAGAGATACTTTCGACCTCCGTTACGACTTCGGCGATGACACAGGAACAACTGGAAGCATTCCAATCACCGGACCTATCAAAGTCAATTACTCCAAGCAGCAGATACTGGACGCAGGGCCGGGCCTGAAGCAGATCACGTACAGCATGACCGACCGAGCAGGTAATCAAACCCTACTGTCTAAAACAAGGTTCTTGAACGTCACGCTGGCTTAACAATTAAATATCGTGCTCAAGAAACTCAGGAGAGGGCGACTCTAGAAAGCCGTATGTCAGTCAGTTTATCTGTGCTGATATACGACTATCGGGAGCAAGCCCCCTCCCACATTTTGACCGAGTAGAAGCCGTCTTTCGTATGCATCTCACGCCCGCTGACCAGCAACCGCACACAACCGATATACAAGACAATGTTACCCGGAGCAGGCAGCCCCCAGCGTGGATCGCCTGATCAACCTGCTCGCGGCACCCACGGTATTCCGAATTCTGTTCTCGACAGAGCCCCTGAGCATCGAAGAGCTGCATGCCCTGATCGACTTGGCACTGACAAACTAAAGCCTTGCACAAAACAAATGTGGGAGGGGGCTTGCCCCCGATGACGGTGTGTCAGCTGCAGATGAGCTGGCTGACACACCACTATCGGGGGCAAGCCCCCTCCCACATTTTTAACCGCGTTTAACCAGTATTACGTACGCATCCCACGCCCGCTGACCAGCAACCGCGCGCATCCGACGTACAAGACGATGGTGGCAACGATCATGAAGGTGATCGCCACGCTGATCTTGATATCCGACACCCCCAGGATGCCGTAGCGGAAGGCGTTGACCATGTGCAGCACCGGGTTGGCCAGGGACACGGTCTGCCAGAACGGCGGCAGCAACGTGATGGAGTAGAACACCCCGCCCAAGTAGGTCAGCGGCGTGAGTACGAACGTCGGGATGATCGAAATATCATCGAAGTTGCGCGCAAACACGGCATTGATGAAGCCCAGCAGCGAAAAGATCGTCGCCGTCAGCACTACCACCAGAATGGTGACGCCCAGGTGATGCACTTGCAGGTGGGTGAAGAACAACGACAGCAAGGTCACGATCACGCCCACCATCAAGCCGCGCAGCACGCCGCCCAAGGTATAGCCGATCAGGATCGTGTGCGGCGACACCGGTGAAACCATCAGCTCTTCAATGGAGCGCTGGAACTTGCTGCCAAAGAAGCTCGACACCACGTTGCCGTAGGAGTTGGTGATCACCGACATCATGATCAGGCCCGGCACGATGTACTCCATGTAGGTGAAACCACCCATGTCACCGATTTGCCGACCGATCAGGTTACCGAAGATCACGAAGTACAGCACCATGGTGATCGCCGGGGGCAGCAGGGTCTGCGGCCAGATTCGGGTAAAGCGCTTCACCTCGCGGTAGACGATGGTCTGCAGCGCGACGAGGTTGGGTTGCAGTTCAGAACTCATACCGCCACCTTCGCCAGATTTTTCTCCACCAGGGACACGAACAACTCCTCAAGGCGATTGGTTTTGTTACGCAGGCTCGATACCTCGATGTTCTGGGTCGCCAGTTGGCTGAACAGCGCGGTGATACCCATGGCTTTGTCCACCTGGACTTCCAGCGTGTGGCTGTCCACCAGACGGCTCGGGTAGCCCAACAGTTGCGGCGGCGCCGACAGATTGTTCTTCAGGTCGAGCAGGAAAGTTTCCACATGCAACTGGCCCAGCAGGTTGCGCATGCTGGTGTTCTCGACAATGGTGCCGTGGTCGATGATGCCGATGTTGCGGCACAGCTGTTCGGCTTCCTCGAGGTAGTGCGTGGTGAGGATGATGGTGATGCCCTTCTCGTTCAGCTCAGTGAGAAAGGTCCACATCGACCGACGCAACTCGATGTCCACGCCTGCGGTGGGTTCGTCGAGGATCAGCAGACGCGGTTCATGCACCAGCGCGCGGGCGATCATCAGACGCCGCTTCATGCCACCGGACAACGAGCGCGAAGGCACGTCACGCTTGTCCCACAGGCCCAGTTGGGTCAGGTACTGTTCGGCGCGTTCCTTGGCGATTTTCATCGGGATGCCGTAGTAGCCGGCCTGCGTCACAACGATGTCGAAGGTCTTTTCAAACTGGTTGAAATTGAATTCCTGGGGCACCACGCCGATCGAGCGCTTGAGCGCCGCCGGGGATTTGTCCAGGTCATGACCGAAGATATTCACCGTGCCGCTGGTCTTGTTGACCAGGGTCGAGAGGATACCGATGGTGGTGGATTTGCCGGCACCGTTGGGGCCGAGCAAGGCGAAGAAGTCACCTTCGGCAACGTCCAGATCGATACCACTCAGGGCCTGGAAACCGTTGCCGTAGGTTTTGGTTAGCTGCCGGATGGACAGAGCGGAACTCATATCGGATTACGCACCAAAGAAAAGAATAGAAACAATAGATGAGGGCGCATCGCAGGTAGTTCAACCTGCGATGGGGTGCGAGCATGGTGCGTGCCCGCGCCACACAAGTACAGTCACCTGTATTAATAGTGTGTATCAGGTCAACGCGGTCATCACTGCCCTGCGGTAGGCCGGACGTTGTTGCAGGCGCTGGTACCAGGCCTCCAGGTTGGGCATTGCCGGGCGTTCGATAGGCATCTCGAACCAGGCGTAGATAAAGCAGCCCAGGGGGATATCGCCCATGCCGAACGCCTTCCCGGAGAGGTACGGTTGCGCGGCCAGGGCCTGTTCGACGGTACTGAGCGCATCGATGCAGGCTTGGCGCCCGGCATTGATACTGTCCCAGTTGCGCTTTTCGGGGGGTGTACGCAGGATGCCCCAGAACACCGCTTTGAACGGATCGGCGAGCGTCGACGTGGTCCAGTCCATCCACTTCTCGGCGCTGGCCCGGATTTGCAGGTCACTGGGGTAAAAATCCGACGCGTGTTTGGCGCACAGGTAGCGCACGATAGTGTTGGATTCCCACAGTACAAAGTCGCCATCTTCGATCATCGGCACCCGGCCATTGGGGTTCAAGGCCCGGTACTGCGGGGTGTCGACCACACCAAACGCCCCGCCCGCATCAATTGCCTCATAGTCCAGGCCGAGCTCCTCGGCGCACCACAGTGCTTTCCTGACGTTTGATGAATTTTTACGACCCCAGATTTTCAGCATGACCGCGCCTTATCGTTGTTGAACATGGGCTTGATGAACGCCGCAGCATACGCCGGTTCACACGTGGCTCAAATCACTGTGCATGACGCCTGGTATTGAGTCAGCGCAATGCACAGCCTTACACGCAGCGTGGTGAAGACTGACTGCCTGGTCATATAAATCCCCATGGGTTCCGCGACGTTTCTGGGCGAACTCCACCACCACAGGGCGGTCACTATCGATGAAGCGGCTGGGACTCAGGTACATAGCGCACTGATGGCTATCCCCAGTACAACTTGTAACACCCTGATCACCCCGCTTGGCCGGACGCCGTCTAAGCTCCCTGGTGGTTTCGCCCTGGTTTCACGGAGGATTGAATATGCTGTTGTTGTGGATACTGGTTCTGGTGGTCGGCATTGCCTACCTGGCACACCGCCGCACCGCGCCCCTGCCCGCCTTGGGTGTGGTCGCCGTTTACCTGTTGGCGATGGGCGCCTGGAGCCATGCACCGGGTTGGCTGCTGCTGGTTTTCTGGGTGTTGATCGCCATCGTGGCCGTGCCCCTGTTGCTGCCCGACCTGCGCCGCCAATACTTCACCAAGCCGCTGTTCAGCTGGTTCCAGAAAGTCTTGCCGCCCATGTCCGAAACCGAGCGCGACGCCATCGACGCCGGCACCGTATGGTGGGACGGCGAACTGTTCAGCGGGCGCCCCGACTGGGACAAATTGCTGGCCTACCCCAAGGTGCAACTGACTGAAGAAGAACAGGCGTTCCTCGACGGCCCCACCGAAGAGCTCTGCGCCATGGTCAGCGACTGGGAAATCGGCCAGGCCATGGACCTGCCCCCCGCCGCCTGGGAGCACATCAAGACCCATGGTTTCTTCGCGCTGATCATCCCCAAGGAGTACGGCGGCAAGGGCTTCTCCGCCTATGCGCACTCCCAGGTCGCGATGAAACTGGCGACCCGCAGCGGCGACCTGGCCTCCACCGTGATGGTGCCCAACTCCCTGGGCCCTGCCGAGCTGCTGCTGCACTACGGCACCGACGAGCAACGCAACCATTACCTGCCGCGCCTGGCGCGTGGCGACGATATCCCGTGTTTCGCCCTGACCGGCCCGCTGGCCGGCTCCGATGCCGGCGCCATGCCCGACACCGGCGTCATCTGCAAAGGTGAATGGGAAGGCAAGGAAACCCTCGGCTTGCGCCTGAACTGGGAAAAGCGCTACATCACCCTCGGCCCGGTCGCGACCCTGCTCGGCCTGGCATTCAAGGCCCATGACCCGGACCACCTGCTGGGCGAGGAGGAAGACCTGGGCATCAGTCTCGCGCTGATCCCTATCGACACCCCCGGCGTCGAAATCGGCCGCCGCCACCTGCCCCTGGGCGCCGCGTTCATGAATGGCCCCAACTCGGGCAAGGACGTCTTCATTCCTCTGCAATTCCTCATCGGCGGCCAGGAGATGCTGGGCAAGGGCTGGATGATGCTGATGAACTGCCTGTCCGTGGGGCGTTCGATTTCCCTGCCTGCGGTGGGCACCGGCGCCGCCAAGTTCACCAGCCTGGTGACAGGCCAGTACGCGCAGGTCCGTGAACAGTTCAACGTGCCGCTGTCGGCCTTCGAAGGCATCCAGGAAGCCCTGGCGCGCATCGGCGGCAACGCCTGGCTGATGGACAGCGCGCGCATGCTCACCGCCAATGCCGTGGACCTGGGCGAGAAGCCCTCGGTGCTGTCGGCGATCCTCAAGTACCACCTCACCGAACGCGGCCGCGAGTGCATCAGCCACGCCATGGACGTGCACGGCGGCAAAGGCATCATCATGGGCCCGAACAACTACCTGGGCCGTAGCTGGCAAGGCGCGCCGATCTTCATCACCGTGGAAGGCGCGAATATCCTCTCGCGCAACTTGATGATCTTCGGCCAGGGTGCGATTCGCTGCCATCCGTTCGTGCTCAAGGAAATGGCCCTGGCCGGTCGTGAAGACCGTGATCAGGCATTGAAGGAGTTCGATGGCCTGCTGATGCAACACATCGGCTTCGCCGTGAGCAACGCCGCCAGTACGTTGGTGTTGAACCTGGGCATTGGTCACTTTGAAAAGGCCCCGGGCAACCGTCTGAGCCAGGGTTATTTCCGTGCACTGAACCGTCAGGCCGCCGCGTTCGCCCTGCTCGCGGACCTGAGCATGATGCTGCTGGGCGGCGAGTTGAAACGCCGTGAGCGGCTGTCGGCGCGCCTGGGTGATGTGCTGAGCCATATGTACCTGGCATCGGCGGCGCTCAAGCGTTACCACGACCTGGATTCGCCGGATCACCTTGAACCGCTGTTCGCCTGGGCCATGGAAGAAAGCCTTGGCGAGTCCGAGCGCGCGCTGGATGAACTGCTGAGCAACTTCCCGAACAAGATCCTGGGCTGCCTGTTGCGCGTGATCGTGTTCCCGTTCGGGCGTCGCCATACCGGGCCATCCGACGCTCTGGATGCTGAGGTTGCCGCGGTGCTCGGCCGCGCCAAGGGCGACCCGACCCTGGAAGAGCTGCTGGCTGGGTGCTATCGCCCACAATCGGCGCAAGACCCGGTGGGCGCATTGCAACATGCCTATGACCTGCTCGGCGCCAGCCACCCCCTGCAGAAAAAACTGCACACCGCGCTCAAGAGCGGGCAGGTCAAACCGACTGCCGGTGAGTCCGCCATTGATGCCGCGCTGCACGCCGGCGTGCTGCAACCGGCCGAAGCGCAAACCCTGCGCGATGCCGAAGCGGCGCGGCGCAAGGTGATTGACGTGGATGATTTCAGCAAGCAAGAGCTGGTGCAGGCTGAGGGTAAGGTCCGCTGATACCGGCGGTCATATAAAAACGGGCGCGAGAGGCATATACTCTCGCGCCCGTTTTTGCTTTAGAGGACTTATCTCGTGTCCAATGTCGTTGCCGATCATCTCGTCTTGCTCGACCACCTGCGTAGCATCCTGGTTGCCGTCGGCGAAGCCGAACAGGTACCCGAGGAAAGCCATACGCTGTTTCTGGAACGTTTCGACGAACTGCGCGCCCTGTTGCCGATCGATCCCATTGAAAGCCAATACCTGGGCCAGGACCTGATGAGCCAGGTCATCCTGCGCTACCCGCAGATTGCCCATCTGGTACCGCGCGACCTGCTGTGGTTCTTTGGCGGCGATTGCCTGCATTTCATGCCCGACGACGAACTGGACCTGTACCAGGCCCTCGAAGAACGTCGCTATGAAGCCGAGCTGAACGACGAACCGTTCGACTGGAACCAGGAAAAGCAGTTGCTGGCCATGCCGGATGACCAGAGCAAGCACTGATTATCAGTACACCGAAATGCAAATGTATGGCTTGTGTGGGAGGGGGCTTGCCCCCGATGAGGGAGTGCCAGTAGGCGCATTTTTGACTGAACCATCGCCATCGGGGGCAAGCCCCCTCCCACATGTTTAACCCCATTTCTACCGGCTGCGCAGTGTCGGCTCCTTCGCCATGCACTCCACCAGGTAATCAATAAACACGCGCAACTTGGGCGGCAAGTACCGCGTAGGCGAATGCAACAACCACGCCTCGCCGTGGTACGACGCAATAAAATCCCACGCCGGCAATACCTGCACCAACCGCCCGTCTTCCAAGGCGTGCCGCGCCGTGAAATACGGCAAGCTGCCAATCCCCACATGCTGCAACACCGCATCCAGCCGCACGCCCGTGTGGTTCGCCGCATACCGCCCGCGCACGCCGACCGTCACCGCCTTGGCGCCCTGACGAAACTTCCAGCGAGAATCACCTGGGGTTTCACCCAGATAAATGCAACTGTGCTCCAACAGATCATGGGGATGGCTCGGCGCGCCATGCTCGGCCAGGTACTGCGGCGTCGCGCACAGCAAATGTTCGATCGGCAATAATTGCCGCCCGATCAAACCGGGCGGTGGGCTGTCGGTGATACGAATGCTCAGATCGACATTGTCGTCGATCAGATCCACAGGCCGATCCTCAAGGATCAGTTGCACATCCACCTTGGGATAACGCCGCAGAAACGCCGGCATATGCGGGTGCACCACAAACCGCCCCACCGCCTTGGGCACGCTGACCCGCACCAGGCCCTCGGCTTCATGGGTAAATTGCCCGCTGATCTCCATGACCGAACGCGCCGCGCTGACCATTTCCCGGCACCGCTTGAACACCTCTTCGCCACCCTCGCTAAGGCGCAGCTTGCGCGTGGTGCGTTGCAACAGGCGGGTCGCCAGTGCCTGTTCCAGGCGCGAAATACTGCGGCTCACCGCCGACGGTGAAACGCTCAGTTGCCGCGCCGCTTCGGAGAAACTGCCGGTTTCCACCACCCTGACGAAAATCGCCATTTCACCCAGCAGCGGCAAAGGAAGATTGATGCTCATGACGCACAGGTCCATTGATATTTGAATGGATTATCACCCATCAGCGCACTACTTATACTGCCCGCATCACCTGGATGCGGATGTAGACGATGACCGAGCGCCTGTTTTTCACCCATGATCACCTGACAGCCGAACTGGAAGTGCTCAGCTGCACGCCGCACGAAGCGCAATTTGCCGTGATCCTGCAGTCGACGATTTTCCATCCTCAAGGCGGTGGTCAACCATTCGACACCGGATGGCTGGGCGACAGCCAGGTACTGCGTGTCATGCAGGAAGCCGCGCATGTGGTGCATTACGTCAATCACCCCCTGGAACCCGGCCCCATCACTGCGCGGGTCGATGCACAACGCCGCGCGCTGCACACGCGCCTTCACTCAGCGGGCCATCTGATTGGCAATGCCGGCGAACGCCTGGGCTGGATGCCGATCAAGGCCCATCATTGGCCCGGTGAAGGCAAGATCACCTTTATCCGTGGCGAAGCCGCGCAAGACATGGATGCGCAGGTCCTTCAACAACTGGTCAACGGATGGATAGCCGCAGATTACCCACGCCACATGACGCTGGAAGAAGGCACCCGAGAAGTGGGCTTCGGTGAATTGCCGGCATACGCCTGTGGCGGCACTCATGTTCAAGCACTGAGTGAACTGGGCCAGGTGACGATCCTGACCCTCTCGGAAAAGAAGGGCGCACTGTCGGTACGCTACGAAATCAACTGACACACCGAGGATCAAAATGTGGGAGGGGGCAAGCCCCCTCCCCCATTTGAATCCAGGCTACACAGCCAGCGCCCCCGCCCTGCCCGGCTCCACCACAAACGATTGCAACGTCGAGACCGTGGCCGCCGGGTCGCGTGGGTCGCTGATCACGCGAAAGTGCGTGAGCATCTTCTGCGCGTCCAGTTCCACCGACACATACCCACGCTGGCGACTGTCAAAAAATTTCACATGGGGATTGAGCGGCAGGATGTTCGTGAAGGCCTCATAGGGCGGGCCATCGGAGGTCACCGACGAGCCGACGAATTCGGTCGCCACGATTGATGAGTCTGGGTCATGGGCATCGGCGTGCAGGTCCGTGGTCCAGAACGAGTGGATATCCCCGCCCCAGAACACCGGGTTACTCACGCGATTGCGCTGGATAGACGCCAGCATTCGCTTGCGGTTGGCCATATAGCCATCCCAGCCATCGGTCCAGCGGCCGACCTTATGGAGCGTCAGGTCACGCTGCAGCAGCGGCGCTACCAGCAAGTCCTGGGCGATCACGTTCCACTGCGCCCGGGACTGGGCAAAACCCTGGTCCAGCCAGGCTTCCTGCTGCCACCCGAGCAAGGTGCGGGCGGGGTCACGCAAGTCGCTGCAGGGGGTGGTGACAATATGCCCTTGATGACTGCCATTGGCCGCGATGCACGGTTGCTCGGAACGGTACTGGCGGCCGTCGAGCACATGGAAGCGCGCGAGCCGCCCATAGTCCAAGCGCCGGTAAATGCGCATGTCCGGCCCCTTCGGCACGCTGCTCGCACGCAACGGCATATGCTCGTAGAACGCCTGGTAAGCCGCCGCCCGTTGCTGGAGAAACTGCGCCACGGGGATTTTCGGGTCCTGGGACCAGCGGCTGGCATAGTCGTTCTGCACTTCGTGATCGTCCCAGGTCGCCACGCTGGGTGCGGCGGCGTGCAGGGCCTGCAAATCGGGATCGGTCTTGTACAGCGCGTAGCGGTTGCGGTAGTCGCTCAAGCTCACCGCATTACCGCTGCCGTGGGCGCGAAAAACTTTGCCGGAGTCCGCTGCGTAGGAGCTGTCGTAGATATAGTCACCGAGAAAAAACACCAGGTCGGGCCGCTCGGCAGCGAGATGACGGTAGGCGCTGAAATACCCGCGCTCCCAATGCGAACAGGATACGAACCCGAGCCGGGCGGACGCCATCTCATGCCGCGCAGGCGTTGTGCGTGCCTGGCCAATCGGGCTCTGCGCGCCAAGGCCCTCGAACTGATACCAGTACGGCCGGCCCGCCGCCAGCCCCGCCACCTCGACATGTACCGAATGGGCAAAGCGCCCGGTCGCCATCACCTCGCCCTGTTGCACAATGCGTGTCATCGCCGCATCGCTGGCCACCCGCCAACGCACCGCCACCGTACGCTGTAATCCACCGCGTCCGTCCTCGGCATTGAACAACGGCGCCAGGCGCGTCCATATCACAAAGCCATCAGGCAATGGGTCACCGGACGCAACGCCCAGGGTGAACGGATAATCCACCCCGGCACTGCGCGCAAACGGGCTGAGGATGGAAAACACCGTAGCAACCGCCAGCCCGCCGAGTACTCGGCGCCGAGCGCGGTCTACATCGCCGTTCACAGGCAGCGCTCCCAGTCATCACGCACGGTGGCAAACCCGAGCAAGTCCTCATACACGCCGTTCTTTAGAAACGACTGGCGCATGCAGCCTTCATAGCGCAGACCGATCTTTTCCATAACGCGTGCCGATTCTTTGTTACGGCCAAAACACTGGCTACCCACCCGCTGCAATCCGAACCTGGTAAACCCGAAGTCCATCACCGCGCTCGCCGCTTCCGCCGCATAGCCCTGATTGCGCGCATGTGCCGCAACCCAGTACCCCAAGTGGCCATATCGATGCCGAGCATTCATACGCAGGCTGACCATGCCGATCAATTCGTCGGTGCCGCGCACATGCATCCCCAGGTTCAGCAGCCCAGCGGCGCGATATTCGTCGGCGATCCCTGCAATGAAATCCTGTGCACTTTCCAAGGTGTAGGGCGACGGAATGTTCGCCGTGTTGTCGGCGATTCCTGGCCCGTTGGCGAGCGTGAAAAGCACCTGGGCCTGATGCATTTCCAGTGCGCGTAACAGCAGTCGCGGGGTCAATAATTGAGGCAATGCGGTGGGCATGGGCGCCGGCTCTCACAATAAATCTCTCAAGCATGTATGCCCTGAGTGTCAGTTTCATTACGTCCAAAACTGACTGGCACGTTTTCTGAAAGACGCGTCCTAGAGGCTTCAAACCGTCAATTAAAGTTAACCATTCGGTCATTTTTGCTTGCTAGCGTGTTGCCCCTAATTCAATAAGGGGTAACGGAATGAGAACCTGGGATGAACCCAAGAAGCGCAAGGCGCACATCGAACTGATCCCGATGATCGACGTGATGATGTTCCTCCTGGTGTTTTTCGTACTGGTGAGCCTGAACGTGATTCCGGCCCTGGGCATGAAGACTCAGTTGCCCAGCGCCAGCAGTTCACAGCAGCTCAAACCGCAGAACAAATTCATCCTCACCCTGGGCCTGGAAGGCCAGTTGCAACTGGACGGCAAGGACCTCTCGGTCGCCGCGCTGGTACCGGCGCTGAAGGCGGCAGAAAAGCCCGATACCAAGTCGACGATCATCGTCAACAGCGACAAAGGCGTGGAGGTTTCGCGCCTGGTGGAAGTGATGGACACCCTGCGCCTGGGTGGCTTCACCTCCGTGTCCATTGCCACGCGTAAGTCCTGATCATGTACCTGCTGTTTCGTGTACGTCAGTGGCTGGGCAGTGTCCCGGCCTTGGTCGCGCTGGTGCTGATTGCACTGGGTATCCAGTCCCAGACCTTGAAGGTCGAGCCGGTGTACGACGAGTCGGCGGTCGAGCTGGCGTTGGTCGAGCCGGAGCCGCAAGCAGTCCCGCAGCCCGTAGTCGAACAGGAGCCGCCACCGCCACCTCCGTTGATCGAGGAAGAGCAAGCCGAGCCCGCCCCA